>LIAZ01000122.1 GCA_001438985.1 Acidimicrobium sp. BACL17 MAG-120823-bin42
TGGCATCGTTATCAAGAAATGCTGCCAACAATGGAGTCATGACCGGGCCAGGACACAATGCGTTTGCCCGAATGCCTTTGCGCGCATATATAACGGCAATTTCACGAGTCATGGCCAACACTGCACCCTTTGATGCGGTGTAGGCAATTTGTGGTGTTGCCGCACCCATGTGGGCAACAAACGACGCCACGTTCACGATGGTGCCCTTGCCCTGCTCAATCATGTGAGGGATTGCGTATTTGCATCCGAGTAACACACCCTTGACATTGATGTCCATGGTGCGTTCGTACACCGACATTGGTGTGGTTACCGGGTTGTCGTCTTCGCCAAGCATGACGCCCGCGTTGTTGTACAACACGTCCACACTGCCAAACGTGCTGTTAGCAAAACCAACAACTTCCTTCCAGGAGTCTTCGCTGGTTACGTCGGCGTGGATGTATGCAGCAGAGCCGCCTGCAGATTTGATTTCATCAACTGCTGATTGGCCATCAATTAGGTCGGACACCACAATGTGGGAACCTTCTCGCGCAAACTGCAGTGCAGCAACACGGCCAAGACCGCCTGCTGCCCCAGTGATGATGGTGACTTTTCCAGATAACCGTGCCATGTTTGTCCTTATATATAGGGCGTTGTGCGTGGGGTGCTACGCGCGTTCGAAGTATCGAGTGAGTTCCCAGTCGGTGACTGTTTGATTGAAGGCTGCCCATTCGGCTTTGGCCATGGTCAAGACGTGGTGATGCACTTCGTCGCCGAAACATTCGCGGGCAATGTCGCTCTTTTCCCAACAATCAATGGCCTCTGACAATGTGCTTGGAATGCGAGTTACGTCGGTTGCCTCGTAGCCATTGCCAACGCTTTCGGGTTCGAGTTTCAGTTTGTGGCGAATGCCATACAAGCCGCCAGCAATGGTGCCGGCGAAGGCAAAGTAGCTATTCGCATCTGCGCCTGGAATTCGACATTCAACGCGCGCGCCGGAACCGTGACCAACTACGCGGTAACCAAGAGTTCGATTGTCGCTTCCCCATGCAACTGCTGTTGGTGCCCATGAACCTGGCTGAAAGCGGCGATAGCTATTTACTGTTGGCGCCCATAGCAAGGTGAAGTCGCGCGCAGTTGCCAGCAGGCCAGCCAAATACTGTTTGAACACTTCGGGCATTTCGTCGCCCGCAAATGCTGCTGATTTGTCGGAAGTGTTCCACAGGCTTGAGTGCACATGACATGACGACCCGGTTTCAGCGAAGTTGTATTTCGCCATGAAACTGACAGAGCGACCATGCGAGGCGGCAATTTCTTTCGCAGCCGATTTGTAGATCAAATTTCGGTCGGCCATTTCGACAGCCTCGGCATAACGAAGGTTGACTTCGTGTTGTCCTCGACCAGCCTCACCCTTTGAACATTCAACAGGAATGCCCGCACCCTCTAGGTTTCGTCGAATATCGCCAATGACGTACTCGTCGAATGTGGTTTGCACAATTTGGTAATCCTGCATCCACGGAGAATGCGGAGTAAGCGACTTGAAACCTTTTTCATGAGCCTGACGATAGGAATCGTCAAATAAGTAAAACTCAATTTCGCTTCCCACCATTGGGGTGTAGCCCAACTCCTCAGCACGTACAACCTGATCTCGCAATACCTGGCGTGGTGAAACGTGAATTGGTTCGTGTGAAGTGGAATGCGACAAGTCGGTTAAGACAAGGGCGGTTTTGGTTTGCCACGGCAACACGCGAACGGTGTTCCAGTCGGGCATGGACACCATGTCGCCGTAGCCAAGTTCGTAACTGGCAAAGCGATACCCCGGAATTGGGTTGTCATCCATATCGGTGGCAATGAGATAGTTGCAGTTTTCGGCACCATGATCGGCAACTTCTTCAAGGAAAAACCAACCAGTGAAACGTTTGCCGACCATTCGACCCTGCAAGTCGGGGAAGGCAACAATGACGGTGTCTATTTCGCCCTTGGCAATTAACGCGGCAAGTTCTTCGCGCGAGATTGTTCCCTGTGAATCCACATAGGCAGTATAGGCAGGGCAATTTGCATGCATTTCCTTGCAACAGTGCGTAAGTAATGGTGTTGTACGTGCATCTAGTGTTGGCACATGACTTTGCGACAATTAGTTTCACCGATTGATGGATCGGTCTTTGCGGAACGCGAACTTGCATCTGACGAACACATAGATCGTGTTCTTAGCGCGGCGAATGCAGCGGGTAAAGACTGGAGGACTACCCCTATCAGTAGGCGCATTCAGATTATTGAGGCAATGGTTCAGTACATGGAGGCAAACGCTTCTGACATTGCAACCGAATTGACCTGGCAAATGGGGCGACCACTGAGGTACACGCCTAACGAAATACTGCGAGGGTTTCAAGAGCGCGCTCGCTACATGGCCAGTATTGCTGAAGAGAGTCTGAGCAATATTGCAGTGCCCCAAACCTCGGGGATTTCGAAATTCATTCGACGTGAACCACTTGGCACCGTGCTTGTGGTGGCCCCTTGGAACTACCCGTACCTCACCGCTGTCAATTCGATTGTTCCCGCGCTGTTAGCCGGCAACACCGTTGTTCTGAAGCATGCGACTCAAACCATGTTGTGTGCCGAACGTCTTGCATCGGCTTTTGCAGCCGCCGGATTACCTGATGGAGTTTTTCAATATGTTCATGCCAGCCATGAATCGGTTGGCCGCATGATTCACGATTCGAGAGTGAACTTTGTGGTGTTCACCGGTTCGGTTGATGGCGGTAAATCAATGGAGCAGTTTGCTGCGGGCAGGTTTATTGGTGTTGGAACAGAGCTGGGTGGAAAAGACCCGTCGTATGTACGAGCAGATGCCGACTTGGCTTTTGCGATAGCCGAAAATGTGGACGGTGCATTTTTCAATAGCGGACAATCCTGTTGCGCAATCGAACGCATTTATGTTCACGAATCGCAGTTTGATGATTTTGTCGATGGTTTCGTCAACTTGGCTCGCGAATACAAACTTGGTAACCCATTAGACCCTGAGACCACGATTGGGCCGATGGTGAATGCGGCTGCGGCAACGTTTGTGCGCTCTCAAATACGCGATGCGCAGGCGCAAGGTGCTGTTGAGCTTCTTGGTGAATCGCAATTCGAAAACTCGGTTGTTGGCACGCCGTATTTAGGACCAACAGTGCTAACCAATGTGGATCATTCAATGAGCGTGATGCGCGACGAATCGTTTGGGCCAGTGATTGGCATTATGAAGGTGTCTTCGGATGCCGAAGCGATTGCCGAGATGAACGATTCGCAGTACGGACTATCGGCATCTATTTGGACAAGCGACCAAGACGCAGCCATCCGAATTGGTGAACAAACTCAGACGGGAACGGTGTTTATGAACCGTTGCGATTACGTTGACCCAGCATTGGTGTGGACTGGCGTTAAAGAAACAGGCCGAGGCATAGCGCTATCGGCACTTGGGTTCGATTCGTACACACAGCCAAAGTCGTTTCACCTCAAAAGCGTGTGAACCTGCGCGCTGCTACTTTTCGGCTTTTTCGCCCTTGACGTGGCTGAAGCTTCTGCGAAGCCATTGGCTTCGAGGTCTTTCACAATGTCGGCCTTTACTGCTTGAACCACGCGGTGTGTTCCATTGCAGTTCTTGTTGACATCTGTCGTATATCCGCATCCACATGTACCCATAGTGAGTAACTCCTTTTGGTCAAACCCTGTCCTCAGAGATTAGCCAACCACAAATGAAATTGGGTGCCAGCAGCGTTACGCCACTGGCACCCAATTGACTTACTGACTTCTGATCTATTTAGTAAATAGCGGTCAGCGTGATAACGATGGCC
>LIAZ01000123.1 GCA_001438985.1 Acidimicrobium sp. BACL17 MAG-120823-bin42
GATGGCACGCCCCTGATCTATAACCGGCGTGACGCGTGGCTCCCCGACCTGGTGGTGTGCCAACAACATCTCGCACAACAAGTCATTGATGCCCTTCGTGCGGGCAGACTTGGTGCGTGACATCCCCCGTTAGTTCAAGCCCATCTGATTGCGCATGGGGCGCATTCGACAACGTTGCACCATGGGTGCTCGACCCAGACAACATTGCATGGGAACAGAAGGCCATCGAATTGCGTGTGTCGGCACAACGCGAAGTGCCAGTGCTGACCACCCCAACCCGAATTCCACCTGCTGCTCGACTCATCACCGTGGTGTGGGTACTGAGCAAAGCGTTGTTGCCATGGCTGATCAAAAAGAAGCTTCGCCCATTTGCCACGCCAGAGGATTCGCGCGCATACATTTCGTTGCGCATGCGCAAGGCCGTTGAGCGCCTTGGTTCCACCTACATCAAACTTGGACAAATCATTTCGAGCGGCGAAGGTTTGTTCCCTGCCGAATTAGTAAACGAATTCAAACTGTGCCGCGACCAAGTGCCTGCAGTGCCATTTGAACAAGTAAAGAAAACCATTGAAAGCGAACTTGGCAAACCACTTGATGAAGTGTTCTCGTACATCGACACCACAGCGCTTGCCGCTGCCTCAATTGCACAGGTTCACCTTGCAACGCTGATCACCGGCGAAGAAGTTGTCGTCAAAGTGCAACGACCAACCGTGTCCACATTGGTGCGCAAAGACTTGCGCGTGATGGCCTGGATTGCACCGCACCTTGTTGGCCGCATCAAAGTAAGTGCACTTGCAAACCCGCCAGCACTTGTCGAATTGTTTGCTGAAACCATTGTTGAAGAACTGGACTTCCGCATCGAGGCATCAAACATGCTCGATGTTGCCAAGATGCTGTGTGAGCTAAAGCAGGATCGCTACATCATCCCTCGCCCACACCCAACGCTTGCAACACAGCGCGTGCTGGTGATGCAACGATTGAGTGGATTTAAGTTTGACGATGTTGTCGGCATGAAAAATGCTGGTATCGATACGCACTCCGTCATTCGCACCGGCATGATCGCGTTTATGGAAGGCGCAATGATTTACGGCGTGTTCCACGGCGACCTACACGGCGGAAACCTGTTCGTGATGCCCGATGGTCGCACCGCACTGCTCGACTTTGGCATTGTTGGGCGCTTAACAGGTGCGCGACGCATGGCGTTTTTGCGCCTGATGCTGAATGCCACCACCAACAACGTGGTGGGCCAAGTTGAAGCACTGCGCGACCTTGGCGCATTGCCAATGGACACCGACATTCATGCCGTGATCAAAGACTTGAACCTGGGCGATGCAGCCATCGACCCAACCACGCTGTCGGGCGAAGAACTGGTGAAAGAAGTGCAGCGCATTGTGAAAGCGCTGATGGGTTACGGCGCACGCATGCCAAAAGAATTGATGCTGTATGTGAAGAACATGGTGTTCTTGGATGGCGCAATTGCCCGCCTTGCACCAGAGCTCGACATCTTGGCCGAGATCGCATCGATTTCCATGTTGTTTGCCGAGCGCCACGGCGAACGCCTTGGCCGCGAACTGGGTGTGGATCACACCGCTATTGAGATCAACCTTGACAGCGTAAAAACAGGTGTGCTGGGTGTTGACGCCTCGGTGAATTCGCTGACCTATCGCGACTTGCAGGCACGCCGCGAACTGATTCAAAAGCGAATGCGAGATCACGTCGGTCGTTGATCTAGTTTCAGGTCTCGTGAGGGCACGTTTATGAGGCTGGTAGTTGCGCGATGCAGTGTGGTGTACGAAGGTCGCCTCGACACGTCGTTACCTGAAGCCACTCGCCTATTACTGGTGAAAGCCGACGGCAGTATTTCGATTCACGCCGACGGTGGTGCATACAAACCACTCAACTGGATGAACCCACCTAACGTCATTCGCGAACTTGATGACCGCTGGGTAGTTACCAACCCCAAAGGCGAAACGTTGACCATTCATCTACACGAAGTGCATTCGGATTTCAGTCACGAACTTGGCGAAGACCCGGGCCTCACCAAAGATGGTGTTGAAGCGCACTTGCAGGTGTTGCTTGCCGAATTGCCTGAAAGCATTGAGCCGGGCCTCACACTGATTCGACGCGAATACCCCACTGCGGTTGGCCCAGTTGACTTGTTGTGTCGCGATGCCAACGGGCAAACCGTTGCTGTTGAAATCAAGCGTCGTGGCGAAATTGACGGTGTTGAACAACTCACTCGTTATATCGACTGCTTGCACGCCGATACATCGCTTGGTGCGATTCGCGGAATCTTTGTGGCCCAAACCATCAAGCCGCAGGCTCGTGTGCTTGCCGAAAGTCGTGGCTTTGGTTGGTGCGAAGTGGACTACGACGAGTTGCGCGGCAAGAAGAGCGACGAACTCCGCTTGTTCTAGTTACTTCTTTTGAGGTTGTGGCCACGTGCCGTCGCGGCCATCCATGCCGGCATTGAGACGCGCCTTTGCCATCAGCTCTTCAACAATTGGTCCGAGCGATGTTGGGTCTTCAACTGGTGCATGTGTTGGACCACGATGCCAACCTTCGGCAATTGCCAACACTTGACCACTTGCTTCGAACACACGACCCGTGATGTCTTTTGATTCGGCAGAAGCCAACCACGTAACAATCGGTGCAATCCACTTTGGCGAACGCTGTTCGCGCTCTTCTTCGGTTTCTGGTGCAGGCCCCAAGTTCTCGGTCATGCGCGTAAGCGCAACAGGTGCAACGGCGTTAACGGTTACTCCGTAACGAGCAAGTTCGAGTGACGCAATGGTGGTGAATGCCGCGATGCCGGCCTTGGCAGCGCCGTAGTTGGTTTGGCCAATGTTGCCGTAAATACCCGACACCGATGACGTGTTGATAATGCGACCATCAACTGGATGACCTGCCTTGTTGCGATCGCGCCAATATGCAGCAGCCATGCGCGAAGGAGCAAACGTGCCCTTCAAGTGCACCTTGATGACCGAATCCCACTCTTCTTCACTCATGTTGGCCATCATGCGGTCGCGCAAAATGCCTGCATTGTTGACCACAGCATGCAAGTCGCCAAATGTTTCGACTGCGGTGTTGATCAGGCGCTCGGCGCCTGCCCACGTGGAGATGTCGTCACCATTGGCAACCGCGCGGCCACCCATGGCCTCGATCTCATTCACCACTTGCTGGGCTGGCGAGGCATCGCCACCACTGCCGTCTACGCCAGCACCCAAGTCGTTGACCACGACCAAAGCGCCATGCTTGGCAAGGCTTAAAGCATGTTCGCGACCAATACCGCGACCCGAACCAGTGACAACTACTACACGACCTTCACATAAGCGACTCATAACGACAAACCCTAGTCTCTACCCCGTGCCCGAAACTTTGTCGAACACCACACCCGCGATGCAATGTGATGTCGCAATCGTTGGTGCAGGGCCAGCAGGAATTGCAGCCGCGCTCACACTGCAAAAGTCGGGATACGACGTAGTGGTTATCGACAAAGCGGTGTTTCCCCGCGACAAATGCTGTGGTGATGGTTTAACAACTGGCGCATTGCGCATTCTTGAAGAACTCGAGTTCAACCCTGCATCTGTTCCCAGTTGGACGGTGTGTGAAGACGTGTGGTTGCGCTCGCCCGGTGGACGCCAAATGAACATGCCATTGCCACATGGCGCTGGTCAGTTTGCCGCGATCACCCCGCGCATCGAACTTGATAACGCACTCGTGCAGCAAGCAAAAGATGCAGGCATCAGTGTGCTTGAGGGCAACGCGTTTACTGCAATTGATAACTCGCATCGCGATTTCGT
>LIAZ01000124.1 GCA_001438985.1 Acidimicrobium sp. BACL17 MAG-120823-bin42
TCTCCGGTATTCCAGTAACTCTTCGGTTCGGGATTGAGCCAATACACATGGCGGCCACGCTTTTGCATTTCTTTCACTACCCATGAACTCGTCGCGTGATAATTATTTCGTGCATCGCCAAGTAGCAAGATGGTCGTCTTTGAATTGATGTCTTTGCCGTAGCGCTCCCAGAACACTTCGAAGGCGTGACCGTAGTCAGAATGACCATCCACCCACACCACATCGGCTTCGGTGTTCACGCGATGAATTGCATCAGAAATGTCTTCGGTGTTTTTGAAGTAGCTCGTTACCTCATCAATGCCGTCAATAAACACAAACGACCGAACCTTTGAGAATTGCCCTTGAATGGCATACACCAACATCAAGGTGAATCGTGCGAACGCCGCGACACTTCCCGAAATATCAGCAACCACCATCAACTCGGGTTTTGCTGGCCGTGGATACTTGAACTTTGGGTCAGCAGGAACACCGCCATAACTGAGCGAATGGCGAACGGTATTACGAAAATCAAGCGGCCCTTTGCGACCATGCCGACGCTTGCGCGCCAATCGCGCGGCAAGTTTGCGTGTTAACGGCTGCAGCGCCTTCTTCAGACTTTGCATTTCATCTCGACTTGCATGCATGAACTCGACATCTTCGGGAAGTGGCTTGCGTAGCGTTTTTGCCATCGCCTCTGCCCCACGGTCAGCAACAAGTCGACGACGGATTTCAGCTTCTACTTCTTGTTTGAACTGCTCAATCCGACTTTGAAATTCGTCCTTTTCTAGACGTTGCTCCAAGTTGGTCAGCTCTTCGGCAGCCTGTTGCTTGTTTGCCTCCATCAACTTGTCAAGCATGTTGTCTAAGTCAAGGTTGCGCAATGTGCGATACAAGTAATACGTTCCGCCCACGGGGCGACCAGGCTCCATTCCTGCAAAGCGCTGCACCGACTGTTTTGCCAACGCCTTCATCATTGCTTGATCGCCATTCATCAATGCGTTCATCAGCATCTGCGCAATTTCTTCAGGCGTGAGGCCATCCATACTGCCGCCACTTTGGCCCTTGCCCTCGCCTTGCATTTGCAAGTCCTGTTGCTCGCGCCACATTTCGCTGTCTTCGCTACCGTCTTGCGCAATGTTGTATTCGGGGCCACGAAGCGAAAAATACACTTCGAAAATAGTTTCAAACGCGCGCCAGTGGTTTTGGCTCTTTACCAATGTTGCAGCAAGCGCGTACTTAAATGCCTCGCGATCTTCAAGCGGAATTTCTTTTACCGCCTCCATCGCATCCAGGTTTTCGGTCAGGCTTACGGGCAAGCCAGCGTTACGCAGTTCAACAATGAAACCCGACATCAGGTCCAGGACTGGCATTACATCAACTCACTTGTCAACCGACAATTCCTTCGCCGCTTTGGCAATGTCGGTTTGGTATTTAAGGAGAATGTGCAGCGTGTCTTTTGCTTCTTGTGCATCAATGTGATCAATGCCAAGCAAAATAAGCGTGCGGGCCCAGTCGAGCGTTTCGCTGACTGATGGAGCCTTCTTCAAGTCGAGCTGGCGAATGCTGCGCACAATTCGAGCGATCTGATCTGCAAGATTTTCGGTGATACCTTCAACCTTGGTGAGAACGATTTCCTTCTCGCGATCCATGTCGGGGTAATCGATATGCAGGAACAAACAACGGCGCTTCAAGGCTTCCGACAGCTCACGTGTGTTGTTTGAGGTGAGGAACACCATCGGGATTTGCTTTGCCGTGATGGTTCCCAATTCGGGAATCGACACTTGATATTCGGAGAGGATTTCGAGCAATAGCGCTTCGGTCTCAATTTCGACACGGTCGACTTCGTCAATGAGTAACACAACCGGATCGACGCTGCTGATTGCCTCAAGCAGTGGTCGCGTAAGCAAGAACTCATCACTAAAGATGTCATCGTGCACTTCCGACCATGAATCGCTTGACTTGTCGGCCTGAATTCGAAGCAGCTGCTTTTTGTAGTTCCATTCGTACAGCGCCTTCGACTCGTCGAGGCCTTCGTAGCACTGCAAACGAATAAGTCGCGCACCAAGCATCTCGGCAACACTCTTTGCTAACTGCGTCTTGCCCGTTCCTGCAGGACCTTCAACAAGAATTGGCTTGCCCAATCGTTGGGCAAGGTACACCACGCCAGCAATTCCTGAGTCGGCTAAATAGTTGACCTTTTTTAATCCATCACGGACTTCTTGTACTGATTCAAAGCTCTTGCTCATCCGAGCAACCCTAGCGTTTAGACCCCTTGCGCCTACGATGGAGATGCTCATGACCGGTCTCGCTCGATCGAACCTCGTCGTTGCCGCGGGTACCGCGGTATCCCGACTTACTGGCCTTGCACGCATTGTTGTCTTCGGTGTCATCATTGGCCAAACCGCACTCGCAGATGCATTTGATAGCGCCAATAATTCACCAAATGCCATTTATGAATTACTGATTGGTGGCGTGCTCTCGGCGAGTCTTGTGTCACTCTTTTCCCAGTTCGTTGAACGCGATGAATACGAACATGTGGGCACGAAAAGTACAGATGCAATCATCAGCGTTGCAGTCATTGCACTCTTTGTAATCACTGCACTTGCTGTGGTGTTTTCGCCCGCTATCTTTCATCTCTTTTCTCTCAACCCAGCGCAGGGAGTGGACGTTGAAACATTCCGTAGCGTGGGCACCGCAATCACCCGAATCGTGGTGTTGCAAATCTTTTTCTATGGGCTCAGTGCACTGACGTCGGCCTTACTGAATGCCAGAAAACTGTTCTTTACCGCGGCATGGTCACCCGCAATTGCCAACCTCGTCACGATCGCTGTTTTTGTGTGATTCCCTTGCGCTATCCAAATGGGCAATTTGATATTGCGTTTGCCAACGACCAACAGGGCGTCATCTGGCTCCTTGCGCTCGGCACCACGCTTGGCATCGCAACCATGGCGATTATTCAGGTAGCAGCCGTTATTCGCCATGGAATGAGCTTCAGTTTTTCTCCAAAGTTTTCACATCCTGCTGTACGCAAGCTGCTCACGCTCTCTATGTGGACGCTTGGCTACGTTGCCGCTAACCAAGTTGCACTTGTTGTCATCAAGAACCTCGCATCGCCTGGTAGTGGTGGCGTTGACGCCTACGCGAAGGCATTTGTATTACTGCAACTTCCACACGGCTTGCTTGCTGTTTCAATAGCCACCACCTTTGTTCCCGAACTTGCCCGCATGTTCCACCGCGGTGATCACAGCGCATTCTCAACAACGATGTCAAATGGCATTCACTTGACAGCATTGTTAACCATTCCGGCCGCTCTTGGCCTATGGGTACTTGCAACACCAATTGTTGGCGTGTTGTTTCAACATGGCAATTTTTCGGCACAAGCAACCACCACAACCGCACGCGCCCTATCCGGACTCGCACTCGGACTCGCTGGGTTTTCTTTGTACCTTTTTGTTTTGCGCGGGTTTTATGCACGCAACGACACCAAGACTCCCTTTTTTCTCAATCTCTTCGAAAACGCCCTGAATATCATTTTTGCAATTATTCTCGTCGGTCGCCACGGTGTGTTCGGTTTAGGTATTGCATTCTCGCTTGCTTATCTGATCTCTGCTGCAGTTGCATTGATTGCGCTCGAACGAACCGAAGTTGATATCAACATCTCGCAGCTACTTGGCAATATTGTGCGCATCGTCGCGGCTGGCGGAGTGATGGTGCTGGCAGTCTTGGTCGCGACATCCGCAATTGATGGAGATGCCGGAATTGCAGCATTGTCACGCGTGATCGTTGGCGTGGTCGTTGGTGGAGCGGC
>LIAZ01000125.1 GCA_001438985.1 Acidimicrobium sp. BACL17 MAG-120823-bin42
GTCATGCTTGCCAAAGGCAACCGTTCACGACAAGTCACCGACGCATGCAATACCTACGGTGGCTTCTACCTTGGATCAATCGGTGGGCCTGCCGCACGACTTGCACAAGACTGCATCACCAAGGTTGACGTGCTCGAGTATGCAGAGCTAGGCATGGAAGCCGTGTGGAAAATTGAAGTTCAAGATTTTCCCGCCTTCATCGTGGTTGACGACAAAGGCAACGATTTTTTTGATGTGATCAACGCCAACTCTGGCGTAAAAATCAACGTTCGCTAGTTGTGCGCCTAGCGCTTGAGAAGCGACTTCAGCATTTCCCGAGTGTCGTGTCGCTCATCTGGAGTTGCACCAAATTCCACTCCGCCAAAATCGGTGACGCCAATTTCCTGAAGCCCAGCCACTTTGTCAAATACTTCGCTCGCCGACCCGATGATTGCAACATCCGCAGGACCAGCTGCGCCTTCGTGATCAAGCATTGCCCGGTAACTCGGTAATTGTCCGTACACCGCAAACACCTGGGCTGCTCGTGCTCGTGCGCTTTCAACATCTTTTGTTACACACACCGGCAACGCAGCGATCACGCGAGGTTGTGGCTTACCTAGTTTTTCGGCGGCTTCGGTAATGGTCGGAACGGTCAAGGTGCGCAGTGTTTCTGGCCCGGTGCACCAGGTCAAGGTGCCTTGTGTCATTGCTGCAGCAAGTCGCAACATTTGTGGCCCAAGCGCAGCAATCACCACGTCACAACTCTGCGGTTTGCCAATGGTTAGTTCGGCATGTGTTGTTAATGTCTCGCCAGCAAATGACACCTTCTGGTCATGAATCAATGGCATCAAGATTGACAAATATTCCTTCATATGACGCAACGGTTTGTCAAAAGACAGGTTAAGCATTCCTTCAATCACCACTTGATGGCTCAGTCCGATGCCCAAGCACAAACGACCACCGCTCGCCTGGTTTGCTGTCAGTGCCTGTTGAGCCAACATCATTGGGTGACGTGGGTAGGTAGGGATCACACTGGTTCCTAATTCAATTCGCGGCACCTGATGCCCAACTACCGACAATGTGCTCAGCGCGTCAAGGCCAAAGATCTGCGATTGCCAGTATGAAGCAAACCCATCGCGTTCTGCGGCAGCCACCTCGGCAAGTACGCCGTCAACAGTGCTGTCGTTGTTTGAGCCAAATATTCCTATGTTCATGCGGTTGGTCATGGCACAACCGTAGTTGCCCCACCATCATCAACTGCATCTGTCGTCACCGTTTCATCGGCAACTGTTGTTGGCATTGCATCAAGCACTTTTGAGTCGTCTCTAAAGACGGGCTTTAAACACTGTCCATTCGTTCGATCTCGCGAAAATTCAAGTGAACGCGCAACCGCTGTCGCCAGTACCGCTCGCCCGTCTGCAGTGAGGTGCACGCCATCTCTGCCAATCAATCCGTTGTTACTTGCCACTGCAGCCCAATCAAGCACCGAGACATTTCCGTACTCTTCTGCGAGACGTTTTATTACTTCATTGACTTCTAATTGTTTTGGTCGAAATTCAGCAGTGGTCAACACCACAAATGGGTTCTGCGATAACACATCAAACATTTCGCGGAGTTTTTCTTCATACCTCACGATATTTCCATCAAAGTTTGTTCCTAAAAAGACCACCGCGGTGTCCCAACCTTCTTCCCATCTGCGACCCAATACGCGCGAACCAAAATCAATGAATTCTCCGGCCTGTGCTTCGACTGCAACCTGCCAACCCAACTGTGTCAATGTGTTGCACATTTCGTTGCCGTAGCGCGAAGATGTGGATGCAAAAATTGAGTCGCCAATCATCAGCACGCGATTACCTTGAATCTGTGGGCCGATCATTTTGCCGATCAGTTCAGGGAAAGTCACGTCGATACCATCGGGCAACGTGACCAACGTGTTGAAATCGCCACCGGGGATTCGACCCACTCCACTGAGATAGCTGTCGCTATTGACAACGAATCTGTAGGCACCCCACGAGATAATGGCGGCAAGGAACACGGCGATTGCGCCCGAAATAAGACTGCTTCGCTTCATTTATTTGTTGTTCAGCTCTCGAAGTTCATCGCGAATCGATTTCAAGAGATCGTTGGTTGTCTCTTCGGCTTTTACATCACGAAATCGTCCATACGCTTTGATGACAAAAAACATCACGGTGCTGACCATCAAAAAATTAAGCACTGCACCAACAAGACCGCCGAGTATTCCCTGATTATCTTTTCCGTCGCCCGCAACGGCATCGATCACTGTTTTAAACGTGGCGCCCATGACAAACGCAACGGCCACATCAACCACGCTTCCGCGATTAACGAAAGCCTTGAACTCATAAACAATGCCACTTGTCTTGAGGGGTTTTGGCATACCAATCAGAGTAGTTGCCGAACCAATTTCTATGCGGGGTTCTTACTCGTTTCTAAATCACTAAATCGGTCTATTTTGCGCAATGCTGGGAAGCCAATCCACCACACTCCAACAATGGCAATCGTGGCCACCCCTCCACCGATCACTGTTGCTGGTGTACCAAAGGCCTGCGAGGCAACGCCAGATTCAAATGCTCCCAATTCATTTGTCGCCCCAATAAACACATTTTCTACTGCCGATACTCGACCGCGTTTTTCATCAGGCGTAACAAGCGGAACAATTGATCCGCGAATAAACACGCTCACCATGTCTGCAGCACTCAACACCAATACTGCAATGAACGCGACGGTATAGCTCGACGTATCTCCCAACACGATGGTCGCCAAGCCAAACACTCCGACCGCGATCAATAACGATCGCCCGACGTTTCTGCGGAGAGGACGCATCGCCAAGAATACCGCCATTGATGCTGCGCCAATTCCTCCTGCCGCCCGCAACCATCCGTATGCAACATCGCCAACACCCAGTTGTTCTTCGGCAATTACTGGCAGCAATGCAACTGCACCACCAAACAACACCGCAAACAGGTCTAGCGAAATCACTGCCAACAAAATTGGTGTACGCCGAACAAAGTGCAGTCCTTCCATCGCCGAGCGCACTGTCACCTTTTCGTTCGGATCGCGCGGCGGAGGTTCGCGCAGAAACTGCACTCGCATGATTCCAATGATGCCGACAAGTGTGAGCAGTGCCGTTGTTGCGTATGGCATCCACGGATCAATGCTGTAGAGCAACCCCGAGGCGGCAGGTCCAATGATCATCGCCGATGTCCATACCGCAGAACTCATGGCGATGATTGGTGGCAATCCGCCATCTGGGGCAACCATGGGATACATCGAGCGCACTGCTGGAGAAAGAAACGCGCGGCAACAGCCAAAGACAATGCCGATCACAAAGAACGGCCATACCGCTGGGTTCTCGACTCCTTTAATTGACAGCGAATACCCAACCAACGCCAAGGCACACATCAACTCACCAGCAAGTGCAATAGCGGCAACGTGTTTACGATTGAATCTGTCGGCAACGCTTCCGCTGACTAGTACGAGTAATGCGATAGGTGCAAACTCCGCTAATCCAAGCCAGCCAATATCGATTGCTCTGCCTGTGATATCAAAAATGTGTTTACCCAGCGTGGCGGCCTGCAGCATGACACCGACATAGAAAGCAAAGCTCGATGTGAGCATGCGACGCACCGATGAAGACTTCAGCACGTCTCGCGCAGTAAGTTGAAGAACGGCTTCGGGGTTAGTCACAGGATGTAAACCCTAATCAATTGGGGGTTATCACAATGACATCGCTGGCACACGATACGCAGTGGA
>LIAZ01000126.1 GCA_001438985.1 Acidimicrobium sp. BACL17 MAG-120823-bin42
TACTTTGCGCGCAATCTGTGCAGCAGCTTTTGCCAATTCGAATGTGCGGTCTTGCGCATTATGCAGTTTCAATCGATGGCGATTGCAGCCAAATGAATTAGTGAGGATGATGTCCGATCCTGCATCAACAAACTGCTGGTGCAATGACTCCACACGATCTGGGTGGTCGGTAATCCAAAATTCTGGCGGCTCGCCCGAGGTGAGCCCCATGGCGAAGTAATTGGTACCCGTAGCACCATCTGCCAACAACACGTTTCCTGTGAGCAGTAGTTGCTCCAGCGATGATTGCATTGAACGAGACTAACCCATCACGTTTCCGGCGGTGTCCGCCTGAGTGCGAAGTCGTGAGAACGCCGAGAGGTTGATCGGCATGCCGGTGAACTCACCCATCACTTCAACTGGAGTGACGTCGTGGTCAATGCCCTGTTCTTGTGCTTCAATCAGCGTGCGCATGAACCTGCCAACAAGTGGCGCGTTCTTGAATTGATTACCACTGGTACCACAGGCCATGAAGAACCCTGGAAGGCTGGACTTGTCGTACAACGGAATCCAGTCATCAGTCACGTCATACAACGCACCGATACCAAGCAGTTTGTGCGGAATACCGAAGTCTGGCAAACGACGTGCAAGTCGCAACATCACGCGTTCGAAAAACTCCACCGAGACCGAATCATTCCAGTTGTCTGCGTCATCCAAGAAGTGCAGCGGATCACATGCTGGTTCTGTTGTACCCACGTTGAGCAAGTCGCCCATGTGCGGGCGGAAATACTGGCCAAGGTCGAGGTCTGCCACAACTGGCGCATTGTCTTCCAAGCGGAAGCCCTTAGGCGCTGGTGGCGAGAACACTTCCTGACGCAACGGACGATGATGAACCTTCATCTCGTCGTACACGCCAGCCATGCGATTGATTGCCGCTGCGTGTGGGCCAGCCGCGTTGATCACGATTGGCGCTTCGAAGCGCTCACCTGTCTTCAGCACTACGCCGGTAACAACGTCGCCATCACGGGTGATGTCACTGACTTCTTTGTGGAACAAAAACTCGGCACCGTGTTGCTTTGCAGCGTGCGCCAAGTTGTGTGCTGCAAGCATTGGGTCGTCCATGAACCCGCTCAATGGGTCGAATAACGCTGACAACTGGTCATAAGGATCATCAGCGAATGCTGGGTCTTCAATGGCCTTTGGCGGGTAAAACTTGCCGGTTTCAAATGCTGGCCAGCGTTTCTTGACTTCTTCTGGCGACAACACCTCATACGGAATTCCGAACTCGTCCCACAGTTCGCGCTGACGAAGCCCGTCGTATCCCTCGGTGAGGAACACCAGGTAACCCGTCTGGACGTATTTGGCCATGCCGTCCGGATCTTCGATTCCGACGAATTGACTCCAGTTAAACCAATGCTGCGCGTTTTCCCATGCCATCAAAATGGTGTTGAAGTTGGAATAGGTAAAGCGAATAATTGCCGACGATGCGCTGGTGGAGCCCGCGCCCACAGCACCACCTTTGTCGATAACGACAACTTTGCGGCCATACCGCGAAAGCTCGAGTGCGATTGATGCACCCATTACACCTCCACCGATAATGACTACATCGGTCTTGGTTGTGCTCATACTTGCTGATCCAAAATTGCATCAGCCCACTTCGCAGTGTCTGCAGTGCTATTGAAAGTGAATGAGTGGAGACCAGCAACGTTGAGTTCGTCTGCTTTAACCGCAATATCATTCAACAACTTGGTTGGGTCGTAACCGCCCGGAGCGATCATCAGCGTAAGCGATGCTTTATTTTTCTTAAGGTAACGCAACGACTGGCCGACGCCTGTACGCACACCGACAGACATCAAACGCGTGCGGTCAACAACACCAGGAATGCCAAGATTAATTGGTGTCGTGAAGCCTGCTGCACGCAAGTCCTTTAACCAGCTCAAAATGAGCGGGGCGTCGAAACACATTTGTGTTGATGCAAGACCCTTCACTCCATGGCTTTTCAGCAGCGCTTCTTTTTCAATTACAGAATTGTGTAGATCACCCTTACTAATCGTTGCATGACCATCTGGGTATGCACCGAAACCAATGGTGTCAACTCCCGGCTTTGCCTCAAGGAAGTCCTTCATGAATGGAAGCGCATATTGGTAGTGCGGTGGAACTTCAGCGTCGCCACCAATGATGAACACTTCCTTGATCCCCTTTTCGCGCACCCATGCAGCCAACTTGGCAGCGTGTTCGGGGCCTTCAACCAAGCGTGCTGCGAAGTGCGGAACGACGTTGTGACCTTTTTCAAGCAGTTGCTCACACAGCTGTTGTGTTGTAGCGATGCCCTTTGCAGGCGAACAGGTAACCGATACTGCAGCACCCTTTGGTAAGTCTGCAATCGCCTGGTCAAGCGACTTCAAGGGCACGAGTTCGTAGCGCATGTTGCGCACCAGTCGCTGTGCTGCAGGTGTGGTTATTCCCCCACGGTTGCTTTTGCCAAGAAGTGTCGAAATGATGCTCATAGTTGCTCCGTATTGTGATTTTTGTTGTGGGGGTTGAGACTCAGCCGAACGTGTCGGGCAAAACAGCCTTGCGTTTGGCGATGTATTCCTGCAACTCGGCATCGATGGCGTCGTCTAATGATGGTGCTTGATACGAGGCAAGGCGTTCTTTCCACAGCGTGTTTGCACGCTGCGAGGCATCCAGACTGCCGTCGTCCACCCACTGCTCGTAACTGTTGTTATCTGCAGTGTCAGATCGATAGAAGGCCGTTTCGAAGTTGGCCAATGTGTGAGCAGTACCCAAGAAATGGTTGCCGGGTTCGTTTTCACGCATTGCGCTCATGGCCTGACCATTCTCCGTGATGTCAAGACCCTTGCCAAATGTCATCATCATGCCGAGTTGGTCGCAGTCGAGAACAAACTTCTCATACCCAATTGCAAGACCGCCTTCTAACCAGCCAGCAGAGTGCAATACAAAGTTGGTGCCGGCCATGATCGTTGGAATCAATGTTGATGCACTTTCGTATGCTGCCTGCGCATCAGGAAGTTTTGACGCGCACAACGAGCCACCCGAACGGAATGGAACACCAAGTCGACGTGCAAGTGCGGCAACGGTATACAACACCATCGCCGGCTCTGGTGTTCCAAACGTTGGAGCACCCGTAAGCATGGACATGGAACTGGCAAAGGAACCGAAGATCACTGGAGCACCAGGTCGGACAAGCTGACAAAACGCCATACCGACAAGTGACTCGGCAAGTGTTTGAGAGATCACACCTGAGGAAGTTGATGGCGCCATTGCACCAGCCAAAATAAATGGAGTAATGATGCACGCCTGGTTGTTGGTGGCATACACCTCTGCAGACTCCAACATGGTTGCATCCCATACCAACGGTGACGAGGCGTTAATCAAGCTGGTCATCACCGTGCGGTCTTGTAAGTCGCCACCAAAAGCAATGCGTGCCATGTTGACGCTGTCTTGGGCACGCTCGCCCGCGGTTACTGAACCCATGAAACCTTTGTCGCTGTATTTGATGTGCGCGTACACCATGTCGAGATGTCGCTTGCTTACAGGAATGTCTACTGGCTCACACACGGTTCCACCGGAGTGATGAATGTACGGCGACATGTACGCAAGCTTCACGAAGTTCTGAAAGTCGGCAATGGTTGCATAGCGGCGACCGTTATCGAGGTCGTGCACAAATGGCGAACCATAGTTAGGGGCAAACACTGTTGCATCGCCACCGATTTGCACATTGTTCAG
>LIAZ01000127.1 GCA_001438985.1 Acidimicrobium sp. BACL17 MAG-120823-bin42
ACAACATGTTCGGGCACCGGTGCGCCTGCAAGTTTTGCTAACGACTTTGCCGCCCACCAACCAGGCCCAATAGTGGGGATGGAAATGCGGTTGCCCAGCGATGCAGCCTGCATCACGCTGAGCGATCCATCGGCAACAACATTGATTGCGCCATGTGGTTGATGTTGTGCTGCAGAAACAAATGCCTGTGCAGCATCACCATCTTCAATCACTGAAAAACGCGCCGAGCCAAGTGGATTAAAAGGCACCGCGGGCAAGCGCAACATTCGACCAAGCGGGCTAGGTACGTGTGGGCCAACAACGGGGGCAAGACGCAGCAACGTTGCAGCGGTGCCACGACTGATTGCCAGTTCGCTCACTTTGTGTTCTAGCCCCAGCAGCATGTTGCCAAAGAGTGATTGTGGTTCAAGCGGCTGGTGTTCGTTGGGCGAATGAGGGGAATGGCCGTGTTTCCCATACACCTCGATACCGCTGCGTAACACCACCGACTCCAAAGCCGAAACCCGCGTTGCGGCATCAAATACTGCAGTGGCAAAGTGCTCGGTGAAACTCTGTGCTTCTGCTGACGACAATCGCGCATCGGGCTCCCACACGCCAAGATGAATAATCACATGTGGGTTGGCTTGAACAATTCGCTCTGCAATCAACTCATGCTGCTGTGGTTCAACAACGTGTACAACCGTGCGGCGAAGCCGACGGCGTGGCGGGTTGGCATCGATACCAACGATTTCACCAACCCATGTTTGTTCTTCAAGCAGCGCACCAACACGCGAGCCAAGTTCTCCACCGATGCCGGTGACAACAACTCGGCGACCGCTCATTAACGAAGTTGGTGTGCTCGAAGAATAAGTTCGCGAGAGTCGGGGTCGAGCTGACGACCACCGATTCGCTCGGTGAGAATGATCGCCTGCGGTGCATCGTCAACAAGGCCCGACCAACGGATGTATCCACCCATTAGTCCAACGAGTCGATCGCTGACTTCTTCGGCATGCACAATCACTTTGTGGTTATTGCGCAACAGTTCGTGAATGTCGCTGAAAAACACCTTTAGCCACTGATCCATGTCATCAAAACTGACAAGCGGGCGATGGCGATACGGCATGTTGAGTTCTTCGTAGTTGTGCAAGTTGTGCGGGGCACCAATAATGGAGATGACGCAGCCGAATTCGTTTTCACGCAACCAGATGATTTCTTCCTGCCTGCGAACCCGACGATGGTTTGCGCCAAACCCACCTGGGCGTTCGCAAATAGCCAGCTTGTCCTTAATAATCCAGGTGAGGTTTCGTGGGGTGATTCCAAGGGCCCACTTGCCCCGAAGTTTTGGTGGCATTAACGACATTCCTTACTGCGATTGGCACGTGCATTCAACATCAGGCGAGACGATACACCATCAAAATCACCCGATGTTTTGAAAAACCCTCTTTATTTGGGGTTTTCTGGCTCAGTAATGCGCAATCGTTGCTGGCTTCGGCGCACGTGGCGACCCAAACCAATGTCGCACGCCAAGGTATTGCCTCGGGCTACGTCAAGCACGCGGTCGACGGTTGCACTGTCGGGAACAAGTGGGTTGCTTAGCCACGCCCTAATCGCGCGTCGCGATAACGCAATTGGTGCCTGCGCCAATGCGAGCGCATCGGTTGGGTCGAGTGCTGCCGCAAGTTCGTTGAGCAAGTCATCGTCGTCGCGCAGCAAGTCTGCTTGGCGGTTCAACACAGGAACGATGTCGCGCTTTGATAGCGACTCGAGCAATGGCAACACTTCGCGCCGAATGCGATTGCGTTGAAATCGATCGTCGTTATTTGATGGATCATGAAAGTACGTAATTCCCAGTTCATCGCACAGGCTTTGTGTTTCGCTGCGACGAAGTTGCAACAACGGGCGTTGCATTGTTGGTTGCATGCCTGCAAGTCCACGTGTTCCCGAGCCACGCAACAAATTGATCAGAATCGTTTCTGCTTGATCATCTGCGGTGTGCCCCGTAAGCACGGCTGATGGCAGCACTGCATAGCGTGCTTCACGCGCGTGCGCTTCAACGTTTGCAGCAGAGTCGACCACAACAGTTCTGGACTCAAAGTGTGCGCCAAGTTGCGCAGCCAGGTCGCGCACAAGAGCGGCCTCAGTATGAGAGTTGTCGCGCAACCCGTGGTCGACATGCCAAGCAGTTACTTGTAGCCCTGCTGCACACGCCAGCACCAACAGTGCAACCGAGTCGGCGCCACCGGAAACCGCGCAGTCAATATGAGTAGGCGGTGCAGAAAAATTGCAGCGGCTAAGTAATTGATCTACACGTGGCGAATTGCGAACCGTGTTGAGTAGCGAAGGCATCAGCCCCGCAGAACTACTTCAGCGCTTTGCGCTGTTTGCGGTTTGGGTACTTCTTCATGGTTACTTGGGCAACGTAACCAATGATCAGGTTGACTATGGCAAGACCACCAACTACCAAGAGCACCAACCCCAACCAGTAATGCCAGACAACTGCAATCATGACGACAATGGTAGTACTGCGGTTAGGCGTTTTCTGAATCTTCGTTGAGATCAGTGCCGAAACACTGCTCAATTCGGGTAATCAGCGATTGCGGTAATGGCTCTTGTTTGGCAGACAATTTCACAATGTTGCGCAATTCAGCATGAAATTGGAAGGTCTGTTGGCAATCAACACAACCTTCAAGGTGTACCGACAGGTCGCTAATGGCCTCAGATGCAAGTTCGTTATCGAGAAACCGATCCAGCTCTTTCAAGGTTTCGTTGCAATCAGCCATCGGCTTTATCCTTCTCTGTTATCAGGTGACGCTGTGAGGCGTAGTCATATAACGCTTCTTGCATCGTTTTTCTTCCCCGATGCAGTCGCGACATCACAGTGCCAATGGGAATATCCAGTATTTCGGCCACTTCCTTATAACTAAAGCCTTCTACGTCGTTTAACAGCATGGGAAGCAGGAACGTTTCCGGCAGATTTTCAATTGCCTCCCGAACCTCGGCGGCAGGAAAGAGGTCGAGTAGTTGCTCCTCGGCGCTTTCCGATAACCCGGCAAGCGACGGTAGGCGTTTGTACAGAAACAAGTCTTCTACGGATCCAAGGTCGGATTCTTGCGGTCGTCGTTGTTTCGCCCGATACGTATTAATGAATGTGTTGGTCAATATTCGAAACAACCACGCCTTGAGGTTGGTGCCTGTTTCAAACGAGCCATAACTACGAAAGGCTTTTAAGTACGTTTCCTGCACCAAGTCTTCAGCATCAGATTGATTGCGTGTCATCCGCAACGCAGTGGAGTACAGGCTTTGTGCGTACTGCATGGCCTCAGTGGTGAATTCTGCGTTATCGGCCATACATATCTACCGTATTACATCAACAAGCCATTGAACTAGATTGCAGTGTTATGCAACGCGAAGTAATCATTAGCAACCAGGGCATGTCCGCATCGGATGTGCTTGAAATTGCGCGCCACAACGCCGTGGTGAAACTGTCCGACACCGCGCTTAGCGCAATGGCACAATCACGTGCCCACATTGATGCACTGGTTGCATCATCTCAACCCGTGTATGGCGTATCAACAGGTTTTGGTGCGCTAGCCAATCGATATGTATCTGTTGAACAACGAGCTCAATTACAACGATCGCTCATCAGATCGCATGCTGCAGGTGTTGGCGCGCCAGTCGAACGCGAAGTAGTGCGCGCATTAATGGCATTGCGGTTAAAGACCCTTGCATCTGGCCGAAC
>LIAZ01000128.1 GCA_001438985.1 Acidimicrobium sp. BACL17 MAG-120823-bin42
TCGCCGTGCATCGATGTACGGACGTGCCCCTGTGATGCACGATTTGACGTTTGCGTTGACGATGTGGGGATGGCTGATTGATGATGTGCCTGCCGATCTATTGGCTCGCCGCAAGGAGTTATTTGTGGGCGTGGGCGATGCAGCACATTCGTATTACGAGACACGCGAGATCGTTGGATTGGTTCCAGAAACCACGTACCAACTGACAATCAATCAATTGACTGCCATTACGCCGATGTCGTGGCGTGCATTGACAGGGGCGTAGTACTTGCCAACCACAGTTATTGGTGTGCATTTGTCGCCGCAGCACACGTTCACCAAGCATGCACAAGGCGTTATTGAGCTCGTTGCTGGCGAGGGAGTTAAAGGTGATGCCCATGCTGGAGCAACGGTTAAGCATGGGCATTTGAAAGTGAAGGGCGCCGATATGCCCAACTTGCGTCAGGTGCATCTGATCGCTACTGAATTGATTGAAGAGTTGCGCAGCGAAGGCTTCAACGTTGAGCGCGGATCAATGGGTGAAAACATCACGACAAGTGGTGTACATCTCACGTTGCTGCCACACGGCACACGCTTAGTGTTTGCAAGTGGTGCAGCAATCGAGCTAACGGGAATCAGAACTCCGTGCAAGCAACTCAATGGATTTCAAGATGGCTTACTGGATGCCGTTCGTGAAAAGAATGAAGCAGGTGAATTCCGCAGACCGGTGGGCGTTCTCGGAGTAGTGGTAGCAAGTGGAATAGTTGCGCCGCAAGATTCAATCACAGTGCAATTGCCCACCAGCGCGCACCGGCCGATGGACTTCATTTAACTACAGCGCAAATTTTTCTAAGTCGGAAAGATTGACGAACTCGAGCGTGTGAATGTGGGTTGCTGCAAGATTTACTTGTGGAGCCATTCCGGCTTCGAATGCTTCTTGCCACCGAGATGCACACAGGCACCAGTGATCTCCGGCTTTCAAACCTGCAAAACCGTACTGAGGCATTGGGGTTGAGAGATCGTTGCCGCGTGATTGTGAGAACGCAAGGAACTCATCAGTCATGACCGCACACACGGTATGCACTCCCGTATCGTCGCCGCCTGTTTCGCAGCATCCTGTGCGATACCAGCCAGTGAGTGGCGAAGTGCAACATGTTTCTATTGGATTGCCATAAACATTGACTTGAGTTCCGATCGTCATGCCTTCAACATAGTGTTCATTGAGGGTGGGTGCTTTGCTCAGATAGCCTGAAATCACATGTCAACATCACCGCGTTATCGATTTGCACCTTCACCCACTGGCTATTTCCACGTAGGTGGTGCCCGTACCGCGTTGTACAACTGGTTGCTTGCACTCAAAAACAATGGCACATTCGTATTGCGCATTGAAGACACTGATGAATCACGAAATGAACCGCAGTGGACGCAGGGAATCATTGATGCACTTGCATGGATCGGCATTGATAGCAAGGACTCACATTTTGAGGGACCGTATTTCCAGTCCACCTATGCGGCAGAACATGTTGCAGCAGCGCACAAACTATTTGAATCGGGCAATGCTTATTATTGCGACCAGACCTCCGAGCAAATTCAGGAGCGCGCAAAAGCCGCAGGTTTAAACGGTTACGACGGCTTTTCGCGAGACCGGAAACTTGGTCCGGGGCCAGGTCATGTATTGCGCTTCCGTGTGCCCGAGGGAAAAACCATCGTGCATGACACGGTGCGCGGGGCAGTGGAGTTTGATAACACAACGGTCGAAGACTTCGTGTTGTTGCGCAGTAACGGCACACCTGTGTTCTTGATTGCCAATGTGGTGGATGACATCACCATGAACATCACTCATGTTGTGCGCGCCGAAGAACATTTGCCCAACACGCCAAAACAGCAAATGCTGTGGGACGCGTTAGGCCATCAGCCGCCAGTCTGGGCCCACGTGCCCGTATTGGTAAACGAGCAGCGCAAGAAGCTGTCGAAGCGACGTGACAAAGTTGCTGTCGAGCAATATCGCGAAGAAGGCATCTTGCCAGAAGCAATGATCAACTATTTGATGACGCTGGGTTGGGCGCCAAGTGGCGACACCGAAATTGTTCCGCTACAGCAAATTCAAGATGAGTTTCGACTTGAAGACGTCAATCATTCACCAGCGTTTTTCGATATCAAAAAGTTGCAAGCATTCAACGGCGAATACATTCGCCTGATGACACCCGAGCGATTTATTGCTGCGGCCAACGAGGTATTGACAAGTGCTGCCGCAACATGGCCAGCAGAGCGCTACAAGCCCGAACTCTTTGCTGCAATGGCCCCGCTTGTGCAAACGCGTGTTGTAGTGATGGCTGAAGTAGTTGCGATGGTTGACTTCTTGTTTTTGGAAGAGCCACCAATTGACGAGGCTGCATTTACCAAGTCATTTTCGCTCGACTTTGCACAACCAACGCTGGCCGAAATTGCAGAAGCGTTCGAGCGCATTGACTGGAATGTTGAAAGCATTAAGGCAGCAGTAGAAGAAGTTGGTACGCGTCACGATGTGAAGCTGGGAAAATTGCAAGGCCCACTACGAATTGCAATAACGGGACGCCCTGTTGGCCCGCCGCTGTTTGAACCGATCGAGTTGCTTGGGCGACAAGAGTCGTTGCGTCGAATACGTGCAGCACTTGTGCGTGCAACTGCATAGGCATATTTTGTGAACAAAAGGCGCACAGTTGCTGCCCTGATGTGTGGTGCAGTGTTGTATGTGGTTGCCAATATCGCACAAGTGTGGGTGGTTGGACGCTCGGATCAAGCGCGCAGTGTTGATGCGATTGTGGTCATGGGAGTGGCACAGTATGACGGCCGACCATCGCCGCAGTTGCAGGCGCGGCTAGACCACGTGCTGGCGTTGTGGGGGACGGGAGTTACACAACTCGTGATCACGACTGGTGGCAATCAGCCAGGCGACCGTTTCACCGAGGCCCGCGCTTCTGCCGATTATTTGATTGCAGGTGGAATCGACGAAACCCTGATTGCAATGGAAGACATTGGGTCAACGTCGTTGCAGTCACTGCGTGGTGTCGCCGAAATCATGAAGTCGCGAAACCTGGAATCAGTGCTGATCGTGACCGATCCGTATCACGCGTTGCGCTCGCGTTTGATTGCACAAGATCTTGAGCTCGTTGCGTATGTGTCGCCGACCCCGAGTTCGACGGTGAGAGGAAATACAGAACTGCGGCGCATAATCAACGAAGGTCTAGGTGTGTCGGTGGCGTACGTATTGGGTTTTGAGCGACTGGATTCACTCACCAATTAGCGGTTTTGTATTGCGATGGATTTGGGGAAGCCGATAACCTTGCGTCATCACTCTGGGGAGTGGTGTAACTGGCAACACAGCAGATTCTGGTTCTGTTATTCAGGGTTCGATTCCTTGCTCCCCAACTCAGCTAAGAATTTGCCAGATATCTCCATTGAGCGAAAGCACGTAAAGGTTTTGGTTCGCACGGACAATGGCTGCAGGTGAGTCAATGTCTTCAAAGTGCAGAGATGCTTGCGGAGATGTTTCGTTGATGGGAATAGACCAAACCTTGCCGCTGCAGTAGTCCGCAAAGACGAATCGGTTGATCAGTGACCCGGATTCTGCGACGGCACCTCCACTAATTGAGCATCCATCTTCACCGTGCTGGTATGCAAGCACTGGGGGAACATGGTCAACACTCGTTTGGTCATCATTGAATCGGTCAAAAGCCTCG
>LIAZ01000129.1 GCA_001438985.1 Acidimicrobium sp. BACL17 MAG-120823-bin42
CGCTCACTAGCGCAGCACCAACGCACGCACAACTTCGCGCGTCGCTTGATGCGCGAACACCTGAGATGCTGGCCCACATTCAACTATTTGTTGATCTCGAATCGCCGTCTGCCGAAGTTGATCTTCTGCAATGCAGTGCCGAATTTCTTGCAGCAGTGATGACAGACGTGCTGGGAACACCACCCGAAATCATTCCTGGCGAAAAAGGTCCTCATGTCCATTGGAAGGGAAGTGACGACACAAAGGTGTTGTTCGTCGGTCACCACGACACGGTGTTTCCAAAAGGCACGGTTGCTCGGCGTGGTTTCAGTGTTGATGGCGATATTGCACGCGGGCCCGGAATCTTTGACATGAAGGCGGGAATCATTCAGGCCATTTATGGTTTGAGCGAAATTCGTGAACGTGCCCATGTTGAAATGTTGATTTCTTCTGATGAAGAAATTGGTTCATACACGTCGCGTGCACTGATTGAAGCGCGGGCAGTAGCAACGGGCAATGTGTTGGTGCTTGAACCGAGCGGCAATGATGATGCACTCAAGATTGCGCGCAAAGGTGTTGGCACATTCACTGTCGACATTGTTGGGCGGGCAAGCCATGCCGGGTTAGAACCTGAAAAAGGAATCAATGCATTGATGGAACTCGCGGCACAAGTGCAGGCGATTGCGGCAATTGCTAAACCCGAAGTGGGAACTACGGTGACCCCGACTGTTGCCACAGCGGGTACGACTGAAAATGTTGTTCCTGCTGCTGCACGAATCATTGTTGATACGCGCATCAATCTGCCAGAAGAAAAACAACGTGTAGAAAATGCATTCGCGGCATTAACGCCAACCGTTGACGGTGCAGCAGTTACTGTGCGTGGCTCGATTAACCGTCCGCCGATGCATGAGTCTGCAGCAACTGCGTTGTATGCAGTTGCGCAGCGTGTAGCCCCTGAGGTAGGGATTACCGACTTGCGTGGCATTGCAGTGGGTGGCGGATCTGACGGCAACTTCACTGCGGCCATTGGTGTGCCAACACTTGATGGCTTAGGTGCATGTGGTGGTGGAGCGCACGCCGACACCGAATACATCAAGGTGTCAAAACTTGGTGAGCGTGCTGCGCTTAATGCGGCGATTGCACGCGAATTAGTGAACCGCTAACGCGATTTATTCGAGCTCGAGCAACGAGCCTGCGCCAAGTGTGCCGGCATTGCGGTACTCGTCAATTTTTGCCCGCGTGTCTTGGATGTCCAGATTGCGCATCGTGAGTTGACCAATGCGGTCAAGTGGACCGAATGCGGCATCTTCAACGCGCTCCATGCTGAGGCGCTCTGGCGCGTAGGTGAGATGTGGGCCAGAGGTGTTGAGAATGCTGTAGTCATCGCCGCGACGCAATTGAATAGTCACCTCACCAGTTACGAGTGAGCCAACCCAGCGCAGCAATGGTTCGCGAAGCATCAGCGATTGCGGGTCAAACCAACGCCCTTCGTAGAGCAAGCGTCCGAGCCTGCGACCCATCTGACGATAATTTTCGAGTGTGTTTTCGTTATGAATTGCCGTGAGCAGTCGCTCGTAAGCAATGTGCAACAAAGCCAGCCCAGGTGACTCATAAATTCCGCGACTCTTGGCTTCAATAATTCGGTTTTCAATCTGGTCACTCATGCCCAGTCCGTGGCGTCCACCAATGGTGTTTGCTTCGTTCACCAAATCTGTTTGCGACGAAAACGTTGTGCCATTGATCGCAACTGGCCAGCCCTCTTTGAACGCAATCACAACATCTTCAGTAGTGATGACAACGGCTGGGTCATAATGAGCAACACCCATGATTGGCGTAACAATGTGCATGCTCGTGCCAAGTTCTTCGAGTTGCTTGGCCTCGTGTGTTGCTCCCCAGATGTTGGCATCAGTCGAATAGGCCTTTTCTGCCGAATCACGGTAGGGAAGTTTCTTGGATGCAAGAAATGCGCTCATCTCGGAACGTCCACCCATCTCACGAACAAAGTCTTGATCAAGCCATGGCTTGTAGATGCGCAAGTGTGGATTTGCCAGCAGTCCGTAGCGGTAAAAACGTTCGATGTCGTTGCCCTTATACGTGCTGCCGTCGCCCCAGATGTCGACGCCGTCTTCTTTCATTGCGCGCACCAACATGGTTCCGGTGACGGCGCGGCCTAATGGTGTGGTGTTGAAATAGGTTTTGCCAGCAGTGGTGATGTGAAACGCTCCACACTGCAAGGCAACGAGTCCTTCATGGACAAGTTCGGTTCGGCAATCAACTAACCGCGCACCCTCGGCGCCGTACTGCAGTGCACGAGTGGGTACGCCATCTAGGTCTGGCTCATCAGGTTGGCCAAGATTTGCGGTGTATGCGTACGGGAGTGCACCTTTTTCGCGCATCCATGCAACAGCAGCGGACGTGTCAAGTCCGCCAGAGAATGCAATGCCCACACGTTCGCCAGTAGGAAGCGAAGACAACACTTTGGCATTCGAGGCTGCAGAGCTGGTTTCAGGCATGCAAGTACGGTACTGAATCAGCGGAGTGAACAGCGACTACTTTACGGAATTGGTTTACGAAGTTGGTTTTCCAGCAAGCGACGCAACTGCAATGAGCAGTGCTGCCACAGCAATGACGCCTTCAATAATGGCCACTCCAGGCGTGAGCTCGATGTCGCCAACAGCGATAGCGCCGAGAGCAAGCGCCGAACCCATGCCAATGAAACCTGCCCATTTCGGTGCACGCAACACAGCAAGGATGGCGACAACGGGAAACACAAATGGCAATACCCACAGCAATGCAGGAGCGGGGTTCGATTCGGGCCCAAGCCACCATGTCGGCTTGCCTACCGCGCGACTCGTGATTGCAGCGCACGTGATTCCCGTTGCAACAAATACCCACGAAGCAATAGTGACGAGTTTCCATGGGGATTGCATGCCCTGAACAATACATCTATATGCCTTCCAGTTATCCTGACATTCGCATGGCTCAGGCGACATTCGACCGTTTCTCAGTGTTTTTCCCGATGTGGAACGAGGAAGAGTATTTACAGCGGGCGTTGAATGCTGCGGTCGAACTGGGAGATGAACTCATTGCAAATGGAACCATTCACGATTACGAAATGATCATTGTCAATGATGCATCCACCGATGCAACCCCAGCGTTGGCTGATGCGGCGGCTGCTGCCAATCCAAGGGTCAAAGTGGTCCATCATCCAACTAATCGGAAACTGGGTGGGTCAATAAAGTCGGGTTTTGCCGCAGCAACTGGCGACGTGGTGCTGTACACAGATGCAGACTTGCCGTTTGATTTTCGCGAGGTGCATAAAGCATTGCGTTTGATGAATCAGTATGAAGCAGACGTCGTTGCTGCATATCGATTTGATCGCACGGATGAAGGTTATGTGCGTGTTGTGTATTCGTTGTTGTACAACGTGATGGTGCGCGCATTATTTGGTTGTCGGTTTCGTGATGTCAACTTTGCGTTCAAATTGGTGCGACGCAATGTGCTTGACACCATTACGTTGACAAGCGAGGGGTCGTTCATTGATGCCGAGCTCATGGTGAGTGCACGCAAACTGGGAATGAGCGTCGTGCAATTTGGTGTTGACTACTTTCCACGAACGCGTGGCGTGTCGACACTGAGTTCGCCCTCGGTAATTGTCAAAATTCTGCAAGAGGCATGGGCCTTGCGTTCACACCTGAATGCTCTTAGCCC
>LIAZ01000130.1 GCA_001438985.1 Acidimicrobium sp. BACL17 MAG-120823-bin42
GTAACTCCAGCACCAGTTGTAACTCCAGCACCTGCACCAGTTGTAACTCCAGCACCAGTAGCCACTGCCCCCGTTGTTGCTGCGCAATCAAACAAATTGTTGTCGCCCGTTGTACGACGACTGGTAAATGATCATGGAATCAACATCGATGCATTGCAAGGAACAGGCCCGGGTGGTCGCATCACTCGTGAAGATGTTCTTGACTACATCGATCGCAACGGGTTGGCTGCACAAACAATGCCAGCACCAGCACCAGCACCAGTTGCTGCTCCAGCTCCAATTGCAGCTCCTGCACCGGTGCAAGCTCCAGTAAGTGCTCCTGCTCCTGCTCCTGCTCCTGCTCCTGCTCCGCGAGCCGCACTCGGCGACCGCGAGCAAGTGATTCCGCTCACAAAAATTCGCCGACTGACGGGTTCGCACATGGTGATGTCGCTCGAAACAAGCCCACACGCGTTCACCGTTGTCGAAGTGGATTACGCAAATGTTGACAAGACACGCGGCTCGGTAAAAGAGTCGTGGAAATCAAGTGAAGGATTTAGCCTCACGTATCTTCCGTTCATCAGTCGCGCTGTTGTTGATGCGCTCGCCGAGTTTCCGCATCTCAATGCAAGTATTGATGGCGACAATTTGGTTGTACACAGCTATGTCGACTTGGGCATTGCGGTAGACCTCGATTACGCGGGGTTGCTCGTTCCTGTTGTGCGAAGTGCCGACGCCAAGCGCCTGCGTGCGATTGCGCGCGAGATTCATGATTTGGCTACTCGTGCGCGAGGCCGCAAATTGTCGCCAGATGAAATCACGGGGGGCACGTTCACGTTGTCAAACAATGGCTCTGCAGGAGCATTAATCGCAATGCCAATCATCAACCAGCCGCAAGTGGCGATTTTGTCAACCGATGCCATTGTGCGAAAGCCAGTTGTTGTGGCCATGCCCGACGGCAGCGAGAGCATTGCGATTCATCCAATGGGTCACTTATCGATGTCGTGGGATCATCGTGCCTTCGACGGTGCCTATGCCGGTCGTTTCCTGTCGCGCGTAAAACAGATTCTTGAGACGCAGGACTGGTCAGCCGAGCTGTAAATCAGCAAGCATTAATAACGATGAGCACCCTCGCCGTTCCGCTGCATGTGAGATGGCTAGGTCGTGTTCCGTACCTTGAGGCACTTGCGGTACAGTCGGCAATCTTCGAGCGCGGCATAGATCAGCATCTTTTGTTACTCGAGCACCCACACGTATTTACGTATGGCCCGAACGCCGATCTAGCAAACAATTTGCGATGCGATCCGCGCAACGTGGATGCCGAATTGGTCGAGGTGCGGCGCGGTGGCGACATCACATATCACGGACCTGGCCAGCTGATTGGGTATCCGATCGTAAATCTGCCGGCCAAGCATGGTGATGCAGGCCCAGCAGACAACACCGATTATGTGCACGGTGTAGAGCAAGTTGTGATCGACTCACTTCATGATCTTGGTCTTCACAATGCAAGCAGGAAAGATGGTTATCCAGGTGTGTGGCTTGACGCACAAACACCTGTAGCGCGCAAGATCTGTGCGATTGGGGTGCGAGTAGCACGGGGCTCCACTATCCGTCGCACCATGCATGGCTTTGCGCTCAATGTCTCAACCGACCTTGCCTACATGAGAGATCACATCGTCCCATGTGGAATTTCGGATTATTCAGTCACGTCGCTGCAAGAAGAAGGCGTTGCAGCATCGATGTTTGATGTTGCAAATATTGTTGCCAAACATGCACGCATGCGGTGGGGAAACACTGCGTCAACGCGGCATGACATTGCGTGGGCGCATCAGCCCGACACAGAAGGCCTGAGCATCTCGGTGCGCAAACCCGACTGGGTTCGGCCGCACGTCAATCACACCAGCGAGGTGCTGCTGACCAAAAAGACTCTTCGCGATTTGCAGCTTGTCACTGTGTGTGAAGAAGCCGGTTGTCCAAACTTGAGCGAATGCTGGAAGGACGGTACCGCAACGTTTATGGTGCTTGGTGATCGGTGCACACGTGCATGCGGATTCTGTTTGATCGATACTCGCAAGCCACTTGCTCCCGATGCGAACGAGCCAGCACGGGTTGCGGAAGCCGTCAAGCGAATGAATTTGGAATTCGCCGTACTTACGATGGTTGCTCGAGATGATTTGACTGATGGCGGCATGCAACACGTTGCCGACACCATTCGAGAAATCAGACTGCTGAATCCGAATGCTCAAGTTGAAGCACTCATTTCAGATGCCAAAGGAACCGATTCGTTAAATGTTGTGATTAACGAACGGCCTGATGTTCTCAATCACAATATTGAGACGGTTGCTCGTTTGCAGCGCACGGTGCGCCCGTCTGCTGGTTATGCCCGCAGCCTTTCGGTGCTTTCACGCTCGGTTGCTGCGGGGATCACCACGAAGTCAGGGTTGATGCTTGGCCTTGGCGAGACAAAGGAAGAAGTCGAGGCAACCCTGTTGGACTTGGCGAGTGTGGGTGTGAACATTGTGACTATTGGCCAGTATTTGCGACCAAGTGCAGAGCACCTACCTGTCGTTCGCTATGCAGATCCGTCAGAGTTTGCGTATTACAAGGAATATGGGGAATATTTGGGCATTCGTCATGTTGAATCAAGTCCATTGACACGTTCGAGTTATCACGCCAAAGACGCACATCGAAATTCGTTACCCCTCCTCAACGCATAAAGGTTCTTATGACATCGACTCCACTTCGTGAAATTGCTGGAACAATTCAGTCGCAACGCACGGTTGAAGGTGGTGGCTTCACAGTGAGGCGACCATTTCCCACCGCGCAGCTTGATCAAATCGATCCGTTTCTGTTGCTTGATGAAATGGGTCCAGCCGACTACGCACCTGGCAAAGCCGTTGGCGCTCCAAGTCATCCGCATCGAGGATTTGAAACCGTCACCTACATGCTCTCTGGCTCAATGGTTCACGAAGACTCAATTGGAACAAAAGCGGTGATCAAAAAAGGTGGAGTGCAATGGATGACCGCTGGGTCTGGAGTGATTCATAGCGAGTTACCAACAGACGACATGATGAAACTCGGTGGTCGAATGCACGGGTTTCAGTTGTGGGTAAATCTGCCAGCCGAACGAAAGATGATCGACCCGCGTTATCAGGGTTACGAATCAGAAGAGATGGCAACGGCACATCTTGAACATGGTGGATTTGTCAGGGTTGTTGCGGGCGTGGTTCATGGAATGCGCGGCCCCGTTGAAACCACAACGCCGATGACCTATGCGCATGCGGTGCTTCAGGTTGGCGACGTTGTGGAGTGGTTGCCAGAAGACGACCACACGGCACTTGTGCACGTATTTGATGGAGAGGCACGAGTCAATGAGTCATCACGTGTCTCTGGAGAGATGGTGGTGATGCAACGATCAGCCGGCTTGGTGCGAGTTGAAGCCACAAAAGAGCCTGCTCAGGTGTTGCTACTGGGCGGTGTGCCACTTGGTGAGCCAGTTGTTCGCTATGGTCCATTCGTGATGAATACAAAGCAAGAAATCATCACTGCTGTCGAGGAATATAACGACGGCACATTGGTGAAGGTGGGGAAGAACAGCCTGTGAGCTCAACAATTGCAACGACTGCCGATTATCTAGAGCGAATTGCCAAAGTGCGTTTGGCCATG
>LIAZ01000131.1 GCA_001438985.1 Acidimicrobium sp. BACL17 MAG-120823-bin42
TATGTTGACCGAACACTGTTTCGATTGCCTGTGCTTCTGCTTGATCGTTAAGTGGAGTGCTCGTGCCGTGCGCATTGATCTGCTTTATGTCACTTGGTTGCAAACCTGCGTCTTCAAGCGCCAAGTTCATGCACCGAGCTGCACCTACGCCGCCTGGTGAGGGTGCAGTGATGTGATGCGCGTCGGCGTTGCTTGCTGCGCCGACAATTTCAGCGATAATCGTGGCCCCTCGCTGCAATGCCAGATCAAGTCGTTCGAGAACGAAAACAGCAGAACCTTCGCCCATGATGAAACCGTCGCGAGTGGCGTCAAATGGTTTGCTGACCAATGTTGTGGACAGTGCCGTCATGTTGCTGAAACCAGCGAGCGCAGTAATGGTTGCGGCGCTTTCTGCTCCACCGGTGACTACAGCATCGCACCGACCCCAAGCGACAAGCCGCGCTGCATTGCCGATTGCATGTGTGGCTGCGGCACAAGCGGTGCAGATCGTTTCTGCTGGGCCTTGAAATCCGTACCGCATGGAAATCGCTGCACCAGATGCATTAGACATCATCATCGGCACCAAGAAGGGGGATACACGTCGCTCACCCTTTTCAACACGAGTGATGACGTTTTCCTCAAGCGTGCGCAATCCACCAATACCCGTTCCGAAAATGGTGCCAATGCGAGGCTTGTCGTATGGCAATTCACCTGACTGGGTGAGTGCTTCGTGCGCGGCAGCAAGTGCAAACTGCTCGCAGCGATCTGATCGACGAGCATCCTTTGGGTTATCAAAGTACGGGAGGGGGTCCCACTCTTGGACTTCTATGGAGCGTGACCCACTAAAACCAGGACCGATGAGGCCGTTCCAGAACTGGTCCTTGCCAATTCCACAAGGGGCAACCACCCCGTAGCCCGTGATGGCAACGCGATGGCCTGCGCCTTGCATAGTTCGTAATGTCCTAGCGCTTACTTAACTTTTGACGTGACGAGAGCAAATGCTTTGCCGACGGTGTCAACACCTTCAAGGTCTGATTCAGGAACTTCGATCCCGAATTCCTCTTCAAGAGCCATGACTAATTCAACGAGATCAAGGCTGTCGGCATCGAGGTCGTCGCCAAAGTTCGCTTCAGGAACGATTTTTGCTGCATCTACTGAAAGTACGTCAACTGCGCATTTCTTGAAACGCTCGAACAATGCTTCACTCATGTTTTTCTCCTTGATGGTTTGTGCATCTAAACATTACTACGCGTCGGTAGAAAAAGGTCTTAATGGCCCATTCCGAGACCGCCATCAACGGGCAGTACAGCACCCGTAATATAGGAAGCCGCGGGGCTGGCTAAGAATGTAACAACTCCCGCAATTTCCTCAACGGTTCCCGTCCTGCCGAGTGGAACTGCTGCAGAAAGTTCTGCAAGTCTTTTCTCACCCAGAGCGGCCGTCATGTCGGTATCGATTGGTCCCGGCGCAACAACATTGACGGTGATCGATCGTGAACCAAGTTCGCGAGCCAGTGAGCGGGCCAAGCCAATCAAACCGGCCTTGCTGGCCGCATAGTTTGCCTGTCCGGCAGATCCAAGCATCGCAACAACACTCGACATCAAAATGATCCGTCCCGATCTCGCTCGCAGCATGCCTTGGGTCGCGCGTTTGCACACGCGATACGCAGCAGTGAGGTTGGCGTCAATCACTGATGAGAAATCTTCTTCACCCATGCGCAGCAACAATCCGTCACGAGTAACCCCGGCATTCGAAACAAGAATTTGCACGGGACCAAACTTTTCTTCAACAGCGCTAAATGCTGCATCAACATCAGACTGCTGAGTTACATCGCACTTGATAGAAAAAATGTCATCAGGTGGTGGCGAAGAGTTATACGTCACGGCAACGTGGTCCCCGAGTGCAACAAATTGTCGTGCACATGCAAGTCCAATGCCTTTTGCTCCACCCGTGATCAAGACAACTCGGGGTGTGGTTGATTGAGCGTTCATGTCGACAAACCCTTTCCGTTCCAGCGCAACACTGCGCTCGCTGCTGTCATACCGGCACCAAAACCAACAACCAGAACTAAGTCTCCTGGGTTGAGCGTGCGTCCACTCATTGCTCCACCATTTGCCGCGTCAAAGAGAGCGAGAGGGATAGAAGCTGATGAAGTATTGCCTGTTTCGTGTAACACCATAGATGTCCGGTCTAGTGGGATTCCCAGTCGGTCGCATGCTGCACTGATGATTCGGGTATTGGCCTGATGGGGGACAATCAATGCAATATCGTCTGCAGTTATACCCGCAACACGCATCGACTTTTCGGCCGAATCAACCATGATTCGCACTGCGCGTCGAAACACTTCTTTGCCGTCCATTTTGATGTTGCCACCTATTTCGGCATACAACAGTTCCTCGGCCGCCCCATCAGCGTCAATGTCCCAACCAAGTAGTTGATTCGGGCCACTCGTGGCTTCAACGACCGCTGCACCAGAGCCGTCTGCGAACAAGATCGCGGTGTTGCGGTCAGTCCAGTCGGTAATACGCGAAAGCGTGTCGGTGCCGATGAGGAGCACTCGCTGTGACCCCATGGCGATGAGCCCGTGAGCAACCACAAGGCCATACACAAATCCTGAACATGCAGCATTGATGTCAAAGGCGCCGCATGACAATCCGAGTCCGTGGGCAACAGTTGCGGAGGTTCCTGGAACCTGGCGATCGGGGGTGGTGGTGGAGAGAATCAATGCATCAATGTTTGCAGGATCGATGTTTGCCATCTGCAGTGCTTGCTTGCCGCTCTCAATCGACAGGCTTGCGGTGGTGCCACCCACGTGACGGCGATGAATGCCCGTGCGTTCGCGGATCCATTCGTCGCTCGTGTCCATGGTCTGTGACAGTTCGTCGTTTGTCACAATTCGATCAGGAAGGGCAAGTCCCCATCCGGTGATCACACCACCAATTGCACCCGCGGGAATAGTTGGCATGCCTACAACCTAGTGAGTGCGCAACCAAGCAATGGGTTGATGTGCAGTTACACGTTCGCCCTCAACTGCAATGAAATTCTGTACGACGCCAGCAAATGGTGATCGAACTTCGGTTTCACCAACATGACCGACGATCTGACCAACCTCAATCACGGTGTTGTTTTTCACTGCATCAATTCGTGAGAACACTCCAGCGGCGGGCGAAACAACCATTCGTTCTACTGCAAAGAGATGTTCGCCTTCGTGTACTGAACCTGGGGGCAACGTTGCGGTTGGTGCTAGCGCGTCAATCCACGTGATCAGTTTGTCAAGATCATCAGGGGTGGCAACGCTGATTGACTTACATCCATCGAGTGTGCGTTTGGCCATTCCGGTTAACACACCACCGGGTCCAAGCTCAATAAAGCCAACGATTCCAGACTCCGCCATCGTGAGTAGGCAATGCTTCCATCGCACAGGTGACGACAACTGTGCAGACAGCAGGGTGGACCATTCGTCGCCACTGGAGTGTGGGCGCGCATCAACATTGCTAATTACAGGAACTTCAACATCGCGAGGTTTGGCTAGTGCAATCGCTTCGCGCAAACGTTCGCGTGCACCCGTCATGAATGGTGTATGAAATGCGCCCGAAACCGGAAGTGCCATAACACGTTTGGCGCCGAGCGCCTTGGCCT
>LIAZ01000132.1 GCA_001438985.1 Acidimicrobium sp. BACL17 MAG-120823-bin42
CTGAAGAATGCCGGAACCTCATTGATGGGCATTGGTCGTGGCACGGGCGACAATCGCGCAACGGTTGCAGCAAATGCTGCAATCAATTCGCCGTTGCTTGAAGCATCGGTTGAAGGTGCTCGCGGTATTTTGCTCAATATTGCCGGACCATCCGATCTTGGTCTGTTCGAAGTGAACACCGCTTCAGAAATCATTCATGGTGTTGCCCACCCAGACGCCAACATCATCTTCGGTTCGGTTATCGATGATGAGCTAGTTGACGAAATCAAGATCACGGTGATCGCTGCAGGCTTTGATCGCGTCGATTCGACAAGTAGCCGTGCAACACGTGACGTGCGTTCGGGGGACACTGGTCGTGTTCCGGAGCAGCGTGGAAGCCGGTTGAAGGAATTGTTTGGATCAGGCGAAGATCCATTGCGCGATGATGACGATGGTCTTGACGTTCCTTCATTCTTGAAGTAACTGGCATTGGACCAACTCCGCGTTTCGGAAGCGGTCGCACATGTCCGCAGGCGTATTTTGTCAGCGGGTGGAAACCATGTCGCACTTATTGCAGTCACGAAAACATTCGGACCTGATGCGTGGGCAATGGCACAAGTCGCTGGCTGTGATGGTGTTGGTGAGAATTACGCGCAAGAGGTGCTCGCAAAAGCTGGGGCAGTTCCGCGGGCGAATCGACTTCCTGTTCACTTCATCGGGCAACTCCAAACCAATAAAATCAAACAGTTGGCTGACATTGTTGATGTTTGGCAGTCCGTAGATCGAGCTTCGGTGATCACCGAGATTGCCAAGCGTGTTGGGCGGCCAGATGTTGGTCTATTCATTCAGGTGAACACCACCGATGAAGACCATAAAGGGGGGTGTAGTCCTGCCGAACTTGCTCAACTCGTCAAACAGGCAACGAACGTCGGGTTGTTGGTGAATGGGCTGATGACAGTTGGACCAACTGATGCCGACCCGCAACGCACTCGCTCCGCGTTTTCCCTCTTACGCACACTCGCTGACGAACACGGACTGGCACATCGGTCGATGGGCATGACAGGTGATCTAGAGATCGCAATTGAGGAAGGTTCCACCATGGTTCGTGTGGGTTCGGCACTTTTTGGTAACCGTCCATCACGACAGCAGTGAAGTGTTGTAACCTGTGAACGATGTCAATGTTTAGACGAGCAATGGACTATCTGGGTCTTGGACCCGATGATGCCTATGACGATTATGACGCCTCGGTAGCAGTAGAACGACCTCTTGCCCGTCGTCGTCCAGAGCCTCGGCAGCGGATGCCGCGCCACGAGGAAGAATACGATGACTTTGAGGAATACGAGGAAGACTTTGTTGAGCCTCGCGGACCTCGTGCCCGTGCGCCACAGCAGCGCGATGACTCGAGCGTGCAAGTACGCCCGTCTGCCTCGGGGTTGCGCAACACGCCAACGGTTCGTCCGCTCTCAACACATGCCGCCCAGCCTGTAGAGGTTCGCCCAACTCGTTATGACCAAGCGAAAGAAGTCGCCGATTTGTTTAAGAGTGGACAGTCCGTGTTGCTCAACATCGGATCAGCAGACAGCGAGATCGCACGACGCCTACTCGATTTTTCCAGTGGTTTGATTTATGGAATGCAGGGCACAATGGAAAAAGTGTCACCGGGTGTGTTTCTGATCAAGCCGCACGGCGCAAGTTCGCCACGTATTTAACGTGATTACGTCACTATTGTGTCAGGCACTTGGCATATTTTTGTTTTTGATTTATATCCGCGTCATCCTCTCGTGGTTTCCCGCTAATCCGCAGGGGCCATTCGGTCAGGTTTCTCGGATTATTCATCAGATCACCGACCCAGTGATGATTCCCGTTCGTCGTGCGTTGCCGCTTGTTGGGCCACTCGATCTTTCGCCCATCGTGGTGGTGATTGGTGTAACAATCTTGCGAAGCGCAATTTGCTGAACACGGTGAACTGAACAAAACCACGCAATACACTGGCAAATTGTGACGTATCCCGAAGTTGATCCGCAGCCAAACTTCCCGGCACTCGAGTCGGAAACGCTGAAGTTCTGGCAAGAGGACAATACGTTTCAGGCATCAATTGATCAGCATCCAGTGTCTGCGGGTGCCGCGAGCGAGTTCGTGTTTTATGACGGACCGCCATTTGCTAATGGTTTGCCGCATTACGGGCACTTGCTTACTGGATTCGTCAAGGATGCTGTGCCGCGTTATCAAACCATGCGTGGTAAGCGGGTTGAACGTCGGTTCGGTTGGGATTGCCATGGATTGCCTGCCGAAGCCGAGGCAGAACGACAATTAGGAATCTCGGGGACCCAAGCAATCACCGATTTTGGAATTGCAAAATTTAACGACTACTGCAAGGTTTCAGTGTTGCAATACACCGCCGACTGGGAGCGGTATGTCACTCGTCAGGCGCGATGGGTTGACTTCACCAACGATTACAAAACGCTCGATATGTCATATATGGAAAGTGTGATGTGGGCGTTCAAAGCGCTGTGGGATAAAGGTCTGATTTATGAAGGGTTTCGAGTGCTCCCATATTCATGGGCGTTAGAGACCCCACTTTCCAACACCGAAACCCGAATGGATGATGCATATAAGCAGGTGCAAGATCCAGCATTAACGGTGGCTTTTGCTCTTGAATCGGGTGAGCTGATTGTGGCGTGGACAACTACTCCATGGACACTGCCAAGCAACTTGGCGCTCGCTGTTGGTCCCGATATCGCATATGCACGTGTGCGTCATAACGACAAGATCTACATCATTGCCGAAGCGCGACTGGCAGCGTACGAAAAAGAGTTGGCAGGGGCCGAAGTGCTCGGAACAGTTACGGGGTCACAATTGGTGGGTCAGAAGTATGCACCACTGTTCCCATACTTTGCTGATCAACCGGGTGCGTTCAAAATTCTTGCCGGTGACTTCGTCACAATTGATGACGGTACTGGTGTGGTGCACATGGCGCCCGGATTTGGTGAAGATGACCAACGCGTGTGCAAAGAACATGGCATCGATCTAGTTGTTCCCGTAAACAGTCGTGGCGAGTTCACTCACGAAGTTGCGGACTACGAAGGCTTGCAGGTGTTCGCTGCTAACCCAGCAATTATTCGTGCGCTAAAAGAACGCGGAGTCGTATTGCGACACGAGACGTACGACCACTCGTACCCACACTGTTGGCGCACGGGCAAGCCGCTCATTTACAAAGCAGTGAGTTCGTGGTTCGTTAATGTCACTGCAGTCAAGGAACGAATGGTGGCACTCAATCAAGAAATTCGTTGGGTCCCCGAACATCTACAAGATGGAAGTTTTGGCAAATGGCTTGAAAATGCGCGTGATTGGAACATCAGCCGTAATCGTTTTTGGGGTTCGCCGATACCCGTCTGGCGCAGTGATGATCCGACGTATCCGCGAATTGATGTGTATGGCAGTGTTGCCGAGTTAGAGCGCGACTTCGGGGTTGCAGTCACCGAGTTGCATCGCCCTGCTGTTGATGATTTGGTGCGTCCGAATCCGGATGACCCAACAGGCAAATCAATGATGCGCCGTGTACCCGAAGTACTTGACTGCTGGTTCGAAAGCGGGTCAATGCC
>LIAZ01000133.1 GCA_001438985.1 Acidimicrobium sp. BACL17 MAG-120823-bin42
CTATGCGCGAGATCGTATGCCAATACCTGATGAACATCTGGTCCGCCAGTGGCAGAAAGCGTGCGAACACCTTTGCCGACCACTTGGCGAGCAAGGTCGGTGACTTCCGCAGCGCGCGTGAGATCGGGTGTTGGTGATGAAGTTGCGGTCGTCATAAGCCAAACGCTAGTTACGTATGGTGCAGATGGCCTAACCCAGCCCCGTGCTGACGCCTACCATTTAGGGCATGTCGGGTCTCAGTGGGTTGAAATCGCTTTTCACCACTGCCAAGTGGGTGCTGTTCGGCGCAGTTCTGTACTTTTTTGTGCTCCCGCTGATCCCGGGATTTCGTCAAGCAATAGCCGACCTCTCGCAGATCAAGCCGTCGCTCCTGGCACTTGGGCTTGGCCTGGAGGTGGCGGCGTTGTTCAGTTATTCGCTACTTACCAAGGCGGCCCTAGCCGAACACGGCAACGAGATTTCGGTCATGCGCCTGTTTCGCATTCAACTGAGTACCAAGTCGTTGGGCAACATTTTGCCGGGCGGCAGCGCAGCAAGCACTGCACTTGGCTACCGCATGCTCACGTTGTCGGGGGTTGCAGGCCCTGACGCAGGGTTTGCGCTTGCCACTGCGGGTCTTGGATCTGCAGTGATGTTGAACGTGATTTTGTGGGTAGGCCTGATTGTTTCGGCAGGTCGAGGAGTGAACGCCGCGTACGGCACCGCGGCAATCATTGGAATCATTTTGATGTTGATTGCGGCAGGGTTGATTTTTGGACTCATCGATGGTCAGGGTCGAGCAGAGCGCTTTCTGCGCTGGTGTGCGCGCAAACTTCGCTTCAATGAAGATCATGCTGCAGAAGTGCTCGAGCACTTAGGAAATCGTTTGCAAGGTTTGGCTTCTGAGCCACGACTGTTAGTGCGTGTACTTGTATGGGCGCTCGTGAACTGGGTGCTCGACATGCTCGCACTGTGGGTATTCATTCGAGCGTTCGGAGGCAACGTTGCGCCTGATGCGCTGATTGTCGCGTTTGGGTTAGCAAATATTTTATCGGTCGTTCCGATTACGCCTGGCGGACTTGGAATTGTCGAAGGTATTTACATTCCAACGCTTGTTGGATTTGGATTGACAACAAATACTGCAACCGTTGGTGTGTTGACATATCGCATTGCTCAATACTGGTTGCCCATTGTTGCTGGAGGATTCGCATATCTGTCGCTACGTGTCGGACCATTTGCCATTGAGCGACCCGAAAAACTTCGCTCGCTGCGCAGAGTCACAAAAATGGCGACTGAGCATCCAACAACTAAGTACGATTTTCTCGAGCAATATGCACCGCGTGACCGCACCGGTCAGTATCCGTTGCCTCCTGTGAAGAATAAGTATTTACTTGGCGACGACGAAGAGGAGTAGTTTGAGATCATGACAGTTCACGAGCGCCCATTTGGTAGAGCACTAGAAGATTTTCAGGTCGGCGATGTGTATCGCCATTGGCCGGGCAAGACCATTACCGAGGCAGATGATCATCTGTTTTGCATGATCACGATGAACCATCATCCATTGCATACCAATGATTGGTTTGCATCACAGAGTGTGCAAGGCCGCAATGTTGTGGTGGGCAACTTGGTGTATTCGTTGGTGTTAGGGATGAGCGTGCCTGATGTCAGTGGTGCAGCAATTGCCAATCTTGAAGTGGAAACGTTGCAACACAAGTTTCCGACGTTTCATGGCGACACCATTCATGCCGAAACGCGTGTCCTAGAAGTCGCCGAATCTAAATCAAAGAATGATCGTGGTGTGGTCACCGTAGAAACCAAGGGCTTTAATCAAGATGGTAAAGAAGTGTGCTACTTCCGCCGCCGAGTGATGGTCTGGAAGCGCGGGTTCATGCCCGAGCGTGCGCGTCCGTACGACGGACAAGACGTCTGGAACAGCTAGCAACCATCGTTGACCCACTGTTGCAGTGGGGTTTGCCACAACTTCGAGATTTTCCATGGCGGGCAACACGCAATCGTTGGCACGTGTTGGTGAGCGAAGTGATGTCGCAACAAACACAAATTGATCGAGTCGTACCCAAATTTGTTGCCTTTATTGCCGAGTACCCAAATCCTCGCGCATGTGCGGCTGCACCACTGGCGGATCTGTTGGCGATTTGGCAAGGTCTTGGCTATCCACGCAGGTGCAGAAATTTACATGAAGCCGCAAAGTTGATGGTTCGCGACCATGATGAACAAGTTCCCGCATCACTTGATGAGTTGCTTGCGTTGCCTGGCATTGGCGACTACACCGCGCGAGCGGTGTTGGCATTTGCCGAACATGTAGAAATTGGAATTGTTGACACCAATGTTTCGCGCGTACTTGCGCGACTGAGTAACACTCCGCTGCGCAAACGCGAGGCGCAAGAACTTGCTGATCACTTGGTGCCGAGTGGATTGTCGTGGGAATGGAACCAGGTGGTCATGGATTTTGGCGCGACATGGTGCACTGCGCGAACTCCACAATGTGCGCAATGCCCAGTTGCACATGTGTGCAACTGGAGAAACCACGGCGGCCCTGACCCGGCTCCGGCATCGAGTGCTGCAAGCAAACCGCAAACACGTTTTGCAGGCTCGAACCGTCAGGCGCGAGGCAAGTTGATGAAAGCGTTGATTGCAGGTGGCGTATCACGCAACAACGCTGCCCGCGTGATGGGAGTTATCGAACAGCCTCAACGAGTTACCGAGATTATTGACTCACTGATTACCGATCGACTTGTTGTCGACATGGATGGTGTGTTGTACCTCGCCTCATGAGGCGTGTGTCGTAATCCAATTTACGATGTGAGCGTTGACAATTTCGGGTTGTTCCAGCTGCATGAAGTGTCCTGCATTGGCAATGATCTTCACCTGTGCGTGCTCGGGTGCTCGCGTGGTCGCATCGTGAGCAACGTCGAGCCCGATGCAGCCGTCGTTTTCGCCGTGCAGGTAGAGCAATGGTTGTGGTGGACTCTCTGATTGTGTGAGTGCTTGTGCCGACTCGAGCGCGGGATCCCGAAAACCCGAGCCAAGGGTTGCGCGGTAATAACCAAGCGCAGCAGCAAGATGTTCGGGTTGGGCAATGCATGCCTTGGCGTGCGCGATGTCGGCTTCGGCTGTAAAACCAGGTGACCATTGATCCCACAACATGTCAATGAACGCATGATTATTTGCTCCAACGACAAAATCAGCAAGACCATGTTGAAAAAAGAACATGTACCAACTGCGCTGAACTTGGTTCAGGTTGTTGACGAACGCATTGCCCATCGCACCCCAAGGCGGCACCGACATTCCCACCACCGATTTCCATCGTGATGGTTCGAGAATTGCTGCTCCGTATGCTGCAGGCGCACCCCAGTCGTGACCGATGATGACCGCGCGCGAGTCGGCACCGAGCACGTCGTGTAACGCATTGGCGTCAGTTGACAGAGCAGCTGTTTGGTACGCACCGTTTGCTGCAACAGATGTTGGTGCATATCCCCGCATAAACGGAGCCACTGCGCGGTATCCGGCATGTGCGAGCTCGGGTAGTAAA
>LIAZ01000134.1 GCA_001438985.1 Acidimicrobium sp. BACL17 MAG-120823-bin42
TTCAAACTCCGTTTAATGTTTTTGACCAGCGAATCAATGCTCATCTTGAACAACTGTCTTCACTTGGAATAGAAATTCATGCTCGATCAATTTTTCTCCAAGGTATTTTGCTTGCGGACAACTCTTCCCGTCCAGCTTTTTTTGATCGCTGGAGCAACGAGCTCTCTCGTTTTGATGATTGGGTGAAAGAAACAGGCGCATCTGCAATGCAGTGTTGCTTGAGTTTTGCACTCCAAAACCAAGGGATTTCTAAAATTGTGATCGGTTCAACAAGCGCACAATCACTCTCTGAAGTGATGCGATGCGTACAGACAACCTCAAATTTTGCCAGTCCCAACTTTGACATCACAGACGAGACACTCATTGATCCACGACTGTGGGCAACACCATGAAGGTTGTTGCAGTTGTCCAAGCACGACTGGGCTCGACCAGGTTGCCGAACAAAGTCATGGCGACTATCGGCGACGTGACCCTGATCGGTTTTCTCTTACGCCGTTTGAGCAAGTCACAACTGATCGACGAAATCATCCTTGCAACGTCGACCAACCCCGTCAATGATCCACTCTCACAGCACGTATCTGATCTTGGGTATTCGGTAGTACGAGGATCCGAAGACGATGTTCTTGATCGTTATCTCCTCGCGGCGAATTCAACATCTGCTGATGTGGTGATCCGTATTACGGGAGATTGTCCCCTAGTCGATCCCGAACTTGTTGACCAGATGCTTACCCAATTCTTTAAGGCAAACGTTGACTATTTATCAAATACAAACCCACCAACTTTCCCAGACGGCTTTGACGTTGAGGTATTTACCACCACGGCACTGAAGCGCTCGGAAGGATTCGCGGCGAATGCGTTCGACCGTGAACACGTAACACCCCAACTCCGAACAAACCCGGCATTTAGTCAACTCAATGTCACAAACCCCCTTGATTATTCTCATCTTCGACTCACCGTCGATGAACAGGCAGATTTGCTTGTTGTGCGCCAAATCGTAGATTTCTTTGCACCACAAGTCGATTTTTCACTCCAACAGATAATTGATGCCATTACACAGCATCCCGAGCTGGTAAGTGGCAATCTTGATATCAAACGAAATGAAGGTGCGACGATGAACTCTGGCCAAAAACTCTGGAAACGTGCCCAGCATGTGATCCCAGGTGGAAACATGCTGCTCTCCAAACGCCCTGATCAATTTCTCCCCGAACAATGGCCCGCCTATTTCTCGCGCGCAAAGGGATGCACCGTGTGGGACTTAGATGGCAATGCACTGACCGACATGTCCATCATGGGCATTGGAACCAACATTCTTGGATACGGTCACCCAGACGTAGACGCTGCAGTAAACCAAACAATTCAGAGTGGCAATATGAGCACTCTGAATTGTCCGGAGGAGGTCTACCTTGCTGAGCGACTCGTTGCCATGCACCCTTGGGCGGATATGGTTCGATTTGCCCGAACAGGCGGCGAGGCAAACGCCGTTGCTATTCGTATTGCGCGCGCAGCAACCGGAAGATCAAAAGTCGCAATATGTGGATACCACGGTTGGCATGACTGGTACCTTGCGGCAAACCTCGGAACCGAAAACACGCTCGCCGGACACTTGCTGCCTGGTCTCGAACCAAACGGTGTTCCAGAAAACCTGCGTGGATCAGTATTGACCTTCAACTACAACAAACTTGATGAACTTGAGGCATTAATCACACAGCACGACCTTGCAGCCATTGTGATGGAAGTTTCGCGAAACTTTGGCCCAGAAGACAACTTCCTGCACAAAGTTCGTGCTCTCGCTACGAAGCACAACATTGTTCTCATGTTTGATGAGTGCACATCAGGGTTTCGCCAAACGTTTGGCGGACTGCACAAACTGTTTGGCGTCGAGCCAGACATGGCGATGTTTGGGAAAGCACTTGGTAACGGTTACGCAATCACGGCTGTGCTTGGAAAACGATCCATCATGGAAGCCGCGCAAAACACCTTTATCAGCAGCACGTTCTGGACTGAACGCATTGGGCCCACCGCGGCGCTAGCGACCCTCAAGGTAATGGAAGACACAAAATCATGGGAGACCATTACCAACATGGGCGAATACATCACGAATAGATGGATTCAGCTCGCAAAGGAAGCAGGATTTGAAATTGCTACCAGCGGACTTCCTGCACTTACCTCGTTTTCGGTGAAATCACAGCATGCTCTTGAGTACAAGACGTTGATAACCCAGGAAATGCTGAAGAAGTCATACCTTGCAGGTACAAGCGTGTATGTATCTGTTGAGCACACCACTGATCGAGTCGATCAATTCTTTACTGAACTGGCTCCGGTTTTTTCGTTGATTAAGGAATGTGAAGATGGTCGCGATGTGATGTCATTGTTGCATGGACCTGTTTGCAGTTCTGGATTTAAGCGACTGAATTAAGGACTGCATTTCTTGAACACTTCACAGCAGGATTGGTTTGTTACAACCGAGCGTGTGTTTAATGAAGTCTCACACCAAATCGCTCAGAACCTAAACGAAGTTCACGAAACCGGGCATACAACTCGATACTGGACCGTTTTCCTTGGTGCTTGGTTGCAGCAGTTTGTCGACATGGCATTGCTCCGTGTTTTTGAGATTCATCATCACAGCTCAGTCCCTACTCCAACGCTTCAGTTTGCTCCCGCGGCCTCCTTGCGTGAGTTTCAGGAGCAAACAAAGATGCCTGCATTCATCGAGCAGCTTCATCACGACGTTCAAAAAAAGTATGGAAAGGATTCAATTCATCACGAAAGCGGATTTAACTCACCCACCCAAGATGCCACACCAGCAAAACTCAAGGGAACTTTCATCTCGGCTTCTTATCTTCCGCGTTTTTCTGACTTTCTGCTTCGTACCAGGTTTGGGCTTCCCCCTACCGGTGTAAATACCATTTCGGTTCCTGAATCAGAAGTTGATTACACAATGCGCTCAAGAGTGACAGAAACAAACCATGGTTTGTCATCTGAAAGCAGGCTCATCATTTCATTACTCGAGCACTATTTGCCGCGTGCTTATCTTGAGTCGTATTCCAAGTTGATCCACACTGCCAAGCCATGGCGAAGTAGAGCTTTTCCAAAAGTGATTTTTACATCCAACCGTCATCTTTATGATGATGTGTTCAACTATTGGGTTGCGGAAGCCACCGAGCGAGGGACAAAACTTGTACTTGGTCAACATGGAGGAAACTACGGAATATCAGAGTTTCCCTCATACTCTGAAAGACACGAGGCTCTGGTTTCTGATCGCTACATCACTTGGGGATGGTCACAGTCAGCCAAATATGTTCCAGGTTTAATTCTGATTTCAGCAAAGCAAAGACTATCCATCCCACCGGAACGCGCTCGACTCACTGTCGTCACCGATCAACTTTGGACCTACCCACGTTCAATTTTTTCTGACTTGAGCACACACTCCACCTACAGAAACTACCTCGCCTCAGTTATCAATGGACTTGACGATTCGGTTAAAGCTCAAGCACTATTGAGACTTCATCACGGCGACG
>LIAZ01000135.1 GCA_001438985.1 Acidimicrobium sp. BACL17 MAG-120823-bin42
GGCGGTTTTGCCGACCTCAATCGCGTGCATGCATGGAACCAAGAGTTCGTTGCACAAAGCGCAGAAGGCCAGCGTTACGAGCAAGTTGCGAGCGAGATTGAACGTGCACTTGCATTCATGCGCGCATGTGGCATTGATACCGAGACCAACACTGCCTTACATCAAGTAGACGTGTACACCAGTCACGAAGCACTCATCTTGGGCTACGAAGAAGCACTTACCCGCCAAGACTCCCTCACCGGTGGTTGGTACGACTGCAGCGCACACATGTTGTGGATTGGTGAGCGCACTCGCCAACTCGATGGCGCACATGTCGAGTTCTTGCGCGGCGTTGGCAACCCAATTGGTTGCAAGATCGGCAAAACAACCGATGTTGACTACGTGCTTTCGTTGTGCGAAACACTGAACCCTGCTCGCATTCCTGGCAGGCTCACACTGATTTCGCGAATGGGTGCAAACGATGTTGAAGAAGCATTGCGTCCGTTGTTGCGCGCAGTTCGCGATGCCGGCCACCCAGTTGTGTGGGCATGCGACCCAATGCATGGCAACACCTACAGTGCACCGAATGGTCGCAAAACACGCCACCTTGAAGACATCGTGAAAGAGATCACTGGTTTCGTAAAGGCACACCGTGCCGAAAACACGTGGCCAGGCGGAATCCACATCGAACTCACGGGTGAAAACGTGACCGAATGCTTGGGCGGCTCTGAAGGCCTTGGCAACGACGATCTCGATACTCGCTACGAAACCGTATGTGACCCTCGCTTGAATGGCCGTCAGTCAATTGACTTGGCATTCCGCGTTGCAGAACTGATTCGCAGCAATAATTAGTGCCTGTGGGCGCTGCATCTCTGGAGTCATTAAAACTCATTGACTCGTGGCCCGTTGATGATGTTGCTGCGGGTGTCATTGATCATCACGGCAACCTATTTACGCGTGGCAAACACAATCATTCGTTTCGTTTAGCCTCCATTTCCAAAGTGATGACGGCGTGGGCGGCGCTGATTGCCGTAGAAGATGGTTCGGTTTCGCTCGACGACCCCGTGGGCCAACCCGGTTGCACGCTTCGCCACTTGCTGTGCCACGCGGGTGGATACGGGTTCGACACTGAAGCAAGCATCATTAGCCCCGAGCGCAAACGGGTGTACTCGAACACGGGCTACAACATGGCAGCGCAGTACGTTTCCGAATTTGTCGACATGGGCTTTGCGCAGTACGTGCAAGAAGCATTGTTCGCACCACTGAACATGCCAACCGCACAACTACTCGGCTCCCCCGCTGCCGATATTCATTGCACCATTGAAGACATGGCCAAGTTCGCACAAGAACTGCGCCGACCAACCGTGATTGCACTGAGTACATACATTGAGGCAACAACCGCACAATTCCCTGATCTCGAAGGCATCGTGCCTGGTCTTGGCAAGTATTCGCCATGCCCGTGGGGGCTAGGCCCAGAAATCCGTGGAGCAAAACATCCGCATTGGACAGCACCGCGCAACAGTGCATCCACATTTGGGCACTTCGGTGGCACAGGAACATTTATTTGGCACGACCCAGTTGCCAACGTAACCTGCTTTGCACTCACCAACCGCGAATTCGATGCATGGGCAATGCAATTCTGGCCAGACTTTGGCCAAGCCGTGTTACATGAACTTGGTCGCTAAGCAACTCCTATGATCTTGGAACGCAACAATCGCGCCGACGCGCTGCTGCTCATGGCAAGTTCGTTTGCCGTTGCCACAACTAACTCGGTGATTTTCGCTGCACTCGGCGACTTGCAAGACAAATACAAGTTTGCAGACTCTGGTTTAGGGCTCATTGCCGGTGCTGGATTCTTAAGCGGCTTCCTTGTTCAGTTGTTTGTCGCGCCATTCGCCGACCGCGGCCACACCAAGCGACTCATCATGGCCGGAATGCTCATTGGTGCATGTGGTTCGGTGCTGATGGCAACAGGTGATTCGCTTTTGCAATTTGTACTTGCACGCGCAGTGATTGGTTCGTCGTTTGGTTTTGTGTTTCCTGCAGTACGTGCACTCATTGCACACGTTGAGCCCGAGCGCCGTGGCGAAAGACTTGGGCGACTTGCTGCTGTCGAGCTTCTTGGTTTTGTTGCTGGCCCATTGTTTGGTGGATTGCTCATTGACCCGATTGGTCTACGCGCAGTGTTTCTCCTGTTTGGTGCGTTCAGTCTGGTCTCGATGTTTACAATTTCATTCCGCTCATTTCCGGTACTGCCGCTTTCTACCGAATCTCGCAAACCGAGCTTCGTGTTGTTACGCCTCCCACGTGTGCGCATTGCCGTATTACTCGCAATGGCCATTCAGGCACCTGTTGGCATCTTTGATGCACTGTGGGATCGCTATCTCACCGATTTAGGCGGCGGCAACTCGATGGTGGGCATTTCATTTGCGTTGTACACCATTCCGTTTTTCATCTTTTCATCGTTTGGCGGAAGACTCGCCGATAAATACGACCCACAACTCATTGCTATGTGGATGATGGTGCTCGTTGTTCCTGCCGTGACGGGTTACGGCGCATTCACCACGCTTGCACCTGTCGTTGCGCTAAACGTGTTTGAAGGAATCGCGCAAGCGTTGATGTATCCGTCGTCGGCAGCTGCGGTTGCAAAGGCAGCACCAGTTGGTCGTGCATCTGCTGCGCAAGGTCTTGCTGGAGCATCGGGCCTACTCATGTCAATGCTTCTTGCATTCACCACACCGTCGCTGTACGGATGGTTCGGAGCACTCGCCGCATTCGGTGCAGTGGGCTTACTGATGAGCGTTCTTACCGTTTCAGCCGCACTGATGTTGTGGCGACTGAACCGGCGAGAACGATTGGTTTAGTTCAGCTCAAACGCTCAACGATCATGGCCATTCCTTGGCCACCACCAACACACATGGACTCCATGCCAACAGACTTTCCTGTTGTCTGCAATCCGTTAATGAGTGTGGTCATGATGCGTGCGCCGGTCATACCGAATGGGTGACCAAGTGCAATTCCGCCGCCATGAATATTCAACTTGTCCATGTCGATACCGAGGTGCTTCGCTGAAGGAATTACCTGTGCAGCAAATGCTTCGTTGATTTCAACGAGGTCAATATCGTTAATGGTCATGCCTGCGCGCTTCATTGCCTGGCGGCATGCTTCGATTGGTCCGAGACCCATGATTTCTGGGTTCAAGCCCGATACACCCGACGAAATGATTCGTGCAAGTGGGGTGAGCCCGAGTTGCTTAGCCTTCGCTGCGCTCATGACCAACACTGCTGCTGCACCGTCGTTCAATGGGCATGCATTACCTGCAGTGATTTGTCCGTCAGGGCGAAACGCTGGCTTCAGCTGTGCAAGACCTTCTGCAGTGGTTCCATCGCGCGGGCCGTCGTCTTTGGTGACAACAGTTCCGTCTGGAAGCGTGAGGCCAGAAATTTCGCGATCGAAGAAACCGTTCTGCTGGTTCTTCACGGCAAGTTGCTGTGAACGTGCTGCGAATGCGTCCATCTCTTC
>LIAZ01000136.1 GCA_001438985.1 Acidimicrobium sp. BACL17 MAG-120823-bin42
ATTGAGCAGGTGTTTGACACGCTGTCAGTGCGTGTGATGTCAGAAAACATTGGCGGGCTCGCAGTGGCGGTGAACTGGACGTTTACTGACATGGATGGCACTCCAGACCACAAATGGGTAATCGGATTATCGAACCGAACGATGTATTCAATTCAGGGACGACACGATGAAGGCGCATCGGCAACGGTCACCATCTCGCGGGCACTGTTGCTTGAAGTGATTGCTCAAGTCACCACGTTTGTAGACGAGTTGGCTGCCGGACGCACAGTGATTGACGGAGATGCTTCAGCACTGATGACGATCTTTGGCAATCTCGATACCTTTGCTACTGGCTTTGCAATTGTTGAACCCTAAGCGGTAGTTCTCACTCGGTTCGTGCTGGGTCAACGGTCTAGGGTTTGAGATGTGGGGGAAGTGTCGTCGCATATGGGGGTGAGTGCGCAGTATCTTGCGCAACATCTAGGCGAGTCCGGCCTTGCCGTAAGTTCAGTTGCACCAATTGGCACGGGTCAAATGGCCGAGAGTTATCGGGTGACGTTTGATCCGCAGAGCAAGGGGCACCTCCCGGATTCGGTCGTGGTAAAAGTCCCATCACAGAATGCGAACAGTCGAGCAGCATCGCGTATCACGCGTTGTTACGAGCTAGAAACTGGGTTCTATAACAATGTGCAGTCGTTGGTGAAGGTGAGTTCACCGAGGTGCCTGCATGTGTGGTTTGATGCACAAGATGATGACTTTGTGTTGATCCTTGAAGACATTGTTGATGGCAAACAAGGCGACCAGATTGCAGGAGCCACAGTAGAGCAGGCACGAGCCTCGATCGATGAGTTAGTGCAACTGCATGTGCCACTGTGGAACTCGTCGCAGTTGGACGCACTTGGTTGGATGCCACGTCACAGCTTTGAAAGTTCGCAAGGCACTCGTGATTTATTGCGCTCGGTATTCGCTGGATTTGCAACACGATTTGAATCGATGGTGAGTGCTGAAGTGTTGGAGCTTGGTGCTCAACTTGTGCACAACATTGATGGCTATGACCGGGCTTTTCCCAATAATGAAACGATCGTTCATCGAGATTTTCGGTTGGATAATTTGTTGTTCACACAAACCGCAACTGGAACACAGGTGAAAGTAGTGGACTGGCAAACCGCAAGTATCTCTGCTGGTTTGACCGATGTTGCATACTTTGTCGGAGCAAGCTTTAACTCACAACAGCGGCGAGAAGCAGAAGTCGAACTAGTGCAGCGGTACCACAACGGTTTAGTGAGTCATGGAATTTTGATTTCGTGGTCGGATGTGTGGGATCAGTACCGACTGTTTGCAACGTCTGGCTACATCATGGCTATTGTCGCCTCAATGTTGGTGAAACAAACCGATCGTGGCGACGCGATGTTTGCAGCTATGGCTAATCGTCACGGTCAGCAAATGATTGATTTAGAAACACTCTCACTCTTTAGATAGGAGCTATATGGCACGCTTTGATGCAGAAGATGAACGTTTCGGACATCAACTTCCTGAACCATTTCGTAATGTTGTTCATCACAACGACAGCTGGCGAGAGAGCCTGTTCTTTATCATGCATAAGCGCAATGAACCTGGCGACGTGTTGATTCTGACGCTTGCACATTTTCCTGCGCACAACGAGATGGACTCACTGCAACTCGGTCGTGTAGGTGCTTCGCCGATTATGGCAAGGCATGCAAGAGCAACTGATGCAGATCCGAATAACTGGAATGTTGGTCCGGTGTCGATTGACATTGTGGAACCCAAAAAAACACTGCATTTAGTTGCCAGAAAGTCGGACACAACACCAGTTGAACTCGACGTTACGTTCACTGCACGAACTGCCCCGTACCAGTTGCGGCGAGGCACGATGAAAGCCGGAAACGAAGTGGTGTGGGATCAGACGCACATGTTTCAAAGTGGCACCTACAACGGCACGTACACGCATCAAGGCAAAACGTACGCAGTTAACGATTGGTGGGGTCAACGTGATCATTCGTGGGGTGTGCGCGTGCACAATCGTTGTCCGATGTGGATGTGGACGCCGATACAGCTTGAAGAAGGGTTCTTGCAGGTGTGGCATTGGGAGTACCCCAATGGCGCCCGCGTGTATACCGATGGATGTTTCGCACCAGTGAATGGCGGTGATCCAATCCCGGTGATTGCGTTTGAGCACGATCTGCAGTGGCAAGACGCCAACGGCAACGACGTTTCCTATGGCCAATTTGGTGAAGATGTTGCGGGACTTGCTGGGGTGCTCACATTTACGCTTGAAGGTGGACGCAAGATCGTGGTCGAGGGGCGTGGGAGATGGGCGCAGCGCTACAGCGGCATCGCGTTGAAAACCCCAAATGTGTTGGGTGGTGGACTTTCGGAAATGCAGATCACAACATCTGATGGTCAACGGGGTAGCGCGATCTATGAATTGACGGGCCAGTGGCACCATCGTTACTTCCCAATTGGGCGTGGGGAAAAGTTGCCACCTCTAGGGGTTACGCCATCCGAATTACACTCGTGACGTACATATATAGGGAGCAAAGATGAACAACGAGCAATTTGCAAAAGTAAAGAGCGGTAAAGGATTTATCGCTGCACTCGACCAAAGTGGTGGCAGCACCCCGAAGGCTTTGCTGTTGTACGGCATTGAGGAATCTGAATATTCAGGTGACGAGCAGATGTACGACCTCATTCATGCCATGCGTACTCGCATCATTAAGAGTTCGGCATTTTCGGGTGAGCGCGTACTTGGCGCAATTTTGTTTGAGATGACGATGGACCGCATGATCGACGGTAAGGGCTCTGCAGAATTTTTGTGGGAGAACAAAGGTGTTGTTCCGTTTTTGAAGATTGACAAAGGTCTTGCCGATGAGGCGAACGGTGTGCAAGTGATGAAGCCGATGCCAGAACTCAATGCGCTGCTTGAGCGCGCAAAGAAGCACGGAGTTTTCGGAACCAAAATGCGCTCAGTAATCAAACTGGCAAATGAACAAGGAATCAACGCTGTTGTCAGCCAACAGTTTGAGGTCGGCAAGCAAATCATTGCAGCAGGACTCGTTCCTATCATTGAGCCAGAAGTTGATATCAAGAGCCCGCAGAAGTCGGAAGCAGAAGCATTGATGAAGGCTGCGATCTTGTCTGAACTAAACAAGCTGTCTGCTGATCAGAATGTGATGCTGAAACTCACGCTGCCAAACACGCCAGGCTTCTTCGATGAATTGGTTGCGCATCCTCGCGTCGTGCGAGTTGTGGCCCTTTCGGGCGGATACAGCCGTGCCGATGCAAACGTGGCGTTGGCAAAAAACAAAGGTGTGATTGCCAGTTTCTCGCGTGCACTTACCGAAGGGCTCTCGGCAAAGCAGACCGATACCGAGTTTGATGCGCTACTTGATTCGGCAATTCAAGGAATTTACGACGCGTCAAACACCTGATGCGCAGGTAACACCAGTTCCGCGGATACCGCAATAACCGTCAGGATTTTTTGCCAAATACTTTTGGTGGTAT
>LIAZ01000137.1 GCA_001438985.1 Acidimicrobium sp. BACL17 MAG-120823-bin42
GCTCATAGTTTCGGCCAGTGAGCGTTCGTTCAACAATGATCAAGGATTGCCAGTCACATTGCTGAACGCAGCAGACAACTCGCAGGCGTTAGTGCTCGAAATGGGGATGCGTGGCTTTGGCGAGATCGCTCGACTGTGCAGTATTGCGCAGCCCAATATTGGAGTCGTTACAGCGGTAGCTGCTGCACACACTGAGCGGGTTGGTGGCATTGAAGGTGTGGCAAAAGCAAAAGCAGAAATGGTGCAAGCGCTTCCGAGTTCTGGATACGCGATCCTGAACGCAGATGATGATCGTGTACGCAACATGGGTAGTTTGACACAAGCGCAGGTGTTGACGTACGGCGTTCATGAAAGTGCCGATGTCCGAATCATCACATGCGAACTTGATGAGATGGCGCGCGCTTCGGTGACTGCGACTACACCGTGGGGAACTGTGTCGTGGGCAATGTCGGTGCCCGGAGCGCATATGGCACTCAATGCTGTTGCAGCGATCGCCGTGTCTGGTGTGTGTGGAGTGAATATTCACAGTGCGGCGGCGGCTTTAGAGCAGAGCTTTGTTTCACCAATGCGCATGCAGGTGATGACGACAGATGATGGTATGACGATCGTAAATGACGCCTATAACGCCAACCCTGCTTCCATGCGCGCTGCACTGGACACCTTGGTGGGGATTAAGGCATCACGTCACATAGTGATTGCTGGTCAGATGGCAGAGTTGGCAGATTCATCCGCAGAACACAGCGCAATTGTCGAATATGCACGGAGTAAGAAGATTGAGTTCATTGCGTGTGAGACCGATAACTACGCAACCCCATCATTTTCGGTAGATGATGTTGTGCAGGCTGTGCGTAACGGTGGATCCGATGTTGCCGTATTGGTAAAAGGTTCGCGCGTGGCTCAACTTGAGCGCGTGGTGTTACTGCTTACTGATTGAAAAACCGCGTTTTGCATCGAGTGCAGAAACGTTGCACCACCAAGCAAGGAAGAGCGCCCACGCTGCGCCAAAGAGCAACAACCAGCGTGCTCCGTATTGATCGATCACTGGACCAAAGGCCATGTTGCCAAGTGGGACAGTTCCGCCAAACGCCATGAACCACAGTGACATCACGCGACCGCGAACCTGTGGTTGTAATCGACTCTGCACCACGATGGACATTGCTGTGGTGGTGAAGAAATAGGCAAACCCAAGTATGAATCCGAAAATGAAAGCCGGAACAGCAGATCGCGAAACGGCGAAGAACACCATGCTCACGGCAAAGCCGACGAACCCATACTGCACAAGTTTGCGTTGATCGTGATGTGCAAATTTTGTTCCAATGGCTAATCCACCGAGTGCCGCACCGAGACCCCATGTCGCATACAGCCACTTGTATGTTGCACCATCTTCTGCAATTCCAAAGTTGACGTCAGCAACTGCCGGGAAGAGACCAACGTAGGGAAGAGAAAATAGTGAGAACGTGGCAAGTGTGAGGAGCAATCGGCTCACACCGGAAATCTCTCGGGCAAGTGAGATACCGCTCGTAAATCGTCGCCACCCTTGCGTTGTGTCGGGAGTAAGCGGTGGAATATTGACCCTGAGTAGTGCAAAAATGACAAACAGATAGGTAGCTGCATTCATGAAAAAGAATCCAGCGGTCGTTACCCCAAACTGAGACAACACCGCAACGATGATGGGGCCGACCACACGCGATCCATTAATCACCACACTGTTCAGCGAAAGCGCACCTGGAAGATCGACAGGCCGAACGAGCGAAGGCAACATTGCCGACCACGCAGGTGCATTGAGCGCGTTGCCGACACCTACGCCAAGTGCAGCAAGAAAGATCAAGACGAACTGCGGTTCTCCGAGCGCAAGCATTGCGAGAGCGATGGAAAATGAGAGCTGCACAAGCTGCATTGCAATGAGCCATCGGCGTCGGTCAAATTTGTCGGCGAGTACGCCAGCAATGATGGAAAGAAAAAGTAGTGGCCCCAGTTGCGCAAAGATCATGATTCCCACAAGCGATGCCTTGCCCGTGCGTTGGTACACATACGCGGGCAGAACCACGTTCTGCATCCACGTGCCAATGTTGGAGGCAAACGAACCCGACCACACCAAGCGAAAGTCGCGAGATGCGAGCGCGGCCTGAACAGAGCCCGGCTTGTGTGGACTAGGGGAGTCGGGATCGAGTGTAAAGTCGGACATGTGGAGAACGATCACGCTACAACGCAAGGCTTAGAAGATTCGTCACGGAGCACGAAGTCACAGGCTCCGTTTTGCGAGTCACCACGAGGGATTTTTAGTGAGTGCCCTCATTGCGGATCACACTTGTATCCCGAGCATGCACACTTTCGATGTACAGCGTGTGGATGGCGCGATTCGTGCTGCGACTAGTTGGCTAGTTGTTTAGTGCGGTAATTGGGTCAACGTAGGTGCCCTGAAGTTCACTGGCAACAGGTTGATTTGTGTAGTTACCATTTGCTGTGTTCATGCCGTGGCGAAGTGGTTCGCTGTGTTCAATCGCCGAGCGCACACCACGGCGTGCAATTTCTAACTGATAGGGCAGTGTTGCATTTGTGAGCGCATACGTGCTGGTGTTGGGAACCGCGCCTGGCATATTGCCAACTGCATAATGAACGACACCGTGTTGCATATAAGTGGGGTCGGTGTGAGTTGTCTCGCGAGTAGTTGCGATACAACCACCCTGGTCAACTGCGACGTCAACGATGACTGATCCTGGTTTCATTGACTTCACCATGTCTTCGGAGACAACAATGGGTGCTCGGGCGCCGGCAACAAGTACTGCTCCAACAACAAGGTCCGCATCAACAAGTGCACGCTCAATTGATCCGCGGTTTGATGCCAACGTGGTGGTGCGTCCAACACAGATTTGGTCGAGGTACCGCAAACGGTCAAGGTTTTTGTCCAGGATGGTGACGTTGGCAAGCATGCCTGCAGCAATCCACGCGGCGTTGTAACCAACATTGCCTGCTCCGATTACCACAACATTTGCAGGACGAACTCCTGGAGCACCGCCCATCAGAACTCCGCGACCACCTTGAGGGCGTTCGAGGAAGTGAGCACCTGCTTGTGTTGCCAATCGACCAGCAATTTCACTCATTGGCGCTAGCAGTGGCAGTGAACCGTCGCTGAGTTGCACCGTCTCGTAAGCAATTGCAGTGGTTCGTGCCTTGAGTAATGCGGCGGCAACTTTGGGATATGCAGACAAATGCAAATAGGTGAACAGAGTGAGGTCAGCGCGGAGAAATTGAAACTCCTCCTCTTTGGGCTCCTTGACCTTGATCACCATGGCTTGTGCCCATG
>LIAZ01000138.1 GCA_001438985.1 Acidimicrobium sp. BACL17 MAG-120823-bin42
CGAATCACGAATGCCACAACTTCACATACGCCAACAACAAACAGGAAGTAACGGAAGAGATACAGAAACGGAAGAATGCGCGGGTTCCACAACAAACCAATAATCGGCAGACTATTGCGAGCGATAAACACGCCGACCGTAAGAACTATCGCCATCAAGGTCATCCACGTTCCCGCTTTATGGCGAGTACGCAGCAGTGAAACAGCACCGATTACAGCGACGACAACGATCGTGACATCAAGCGCGGTATGCAACGGGAAAAACATCTTCCAGAACGAATCCGTTGCTCCACTTGGCCGAGGCTCGTACTTCATGTCAGTCATGTAGGCATGACTCGTTACAAATGGCACCACCCAGAAAGACGACAACAGAATTGCAAGCGCAATCACCTTTGAGCCAAAGTACAACTGTTCACGCTTATTCCAGACGACCAGCATTAGCGCCGCTCCACCAAATACAAAGATCAAAACAATGCCGTGGCTAAGGGCCGATAGAGCGATCACTACCGCTGCAGCAACACGATGACGACCCGTCTCAAGCCCACGTGCCAACAATGCAAACCCGAGCATTGCGAGTGACAGCGAAATCGAGAACGAAAACTCACCCGCCATTGTTGATGCGATATTGCCCCCATAAATGGTGAAACTCTCATCAAACAAAAAAATTGTTGCTGCAATCGCAAACAACTCGGGAATCGGATACGCGAATTTTGCGAATCGCCCAAACAGCCACGAACACAGCGGCAACGTCAGCAACCCAATCACCGCAACAATCTTCATCGCAATTCCATAAGGCAGAACAACATCAAGCAACACGATCAACAGCGCAGGAAGCACCATGTAGAAGCGATATATCGGCAAACCCGAATACCAATCCATGCTCCAACCCGAAAGTTTGAATTGCGTGAGTAAGTGATCACGAAGAAATGCCGGCCCCCAGACATGGGCACCCATGTCGCCTCCGGTTGGGGTGTTGTTACGCAGAATGAGTTCGGGATGCAACGCCATTAACAAAAATAGCGTCGGGCCTGCAACAGCAATGATCGTCGAAAGTTTCTTCCAGTAGGGCTCGTTGCGTTCGAACCGATTGCCAATTTCGATCTGATCAAACTCACGAACAGTTTCGACAGCATCCTGTTCGATCTCGTGGTCCACGCGCTAAATCATAGATGTAGAACTTATATATACTGAGTCAGTGCTAACGCCGCCAGCGCTGTCGCATTAAATGCAACGTGGGTAACGATGGCTAGTCCCAGTCTCTGTGTGCGCATAAAACACAGCCCGAGCACGATCGAAAAAGCAAACAAACCAGGAAATTCGGCAACCTGAAAGTGGATTCCCGCAAACCACAACGAAGAAACGATCAGAGCAGAAATTTTGCCGATTGACGATCCCAAATACTGCTGAATAAAACCTCGATAGATCACTTCCTCAACAAATGGTGCCCCAAAAACAACAACGAGGACGAGTACCACCATCCACCCACCGGTGGCAGTGTTAAACAGATCTTTTGCACGCTTTTCGACATTTTCAGAATTGAACACAGACGGGAAAAGCCAGTTGAACGGGATGGTCACCGCGACCACCACAATGAGTTGACTTAACAAGCCAAGTGGAACACCCCAAAGATCCTTGGCTGTGAATGAGATTGCAAAATCACGTCGAACGCTTCCTGAACCACTTCGCATTGACAACACACGAAGCATCAACATGAATGGCAACCACAGTGTGAGCGCCGAAACGGCGAGCACCCATGTAGGAAGAGCTTCTGCCCCGGAATAACCAAGGACGGATAGAACAATTAAGACTGCAATGTTGGCAGCCACATACGTTGCCAACCACCACGAGATGAGCCGAAACGGCGAAATGCGCAAAAGCGGACTAGCCAGCAAGGCGATTTGGGACAATCAATCGGAATCGATCGCGACGATCTTCCAAACGCCAACCACCCGGAACCGTAAACCGGCGACCATGCATTTCGCACAAGTCGTACGCATGTGGATCGACTTCCTCGGCGAGGTCATCAATCCATACCAAAGCCCGACTGTATTGGTACGTCAAGGTCAAGGCAGAATCATGCTTGCAGGTCGGACGAGAACACTTACGGGCCACGTCCCAAACCTAATTCTCACGTCAGCCAAATCAGCGGATTTCCCGCATTGCGTTGTGACGTAACCCCAGGCACAACCCACGACATGACACTTCAAGACTTATGCCCGTAACATGACCACGTGAGCAAACTTCCACCACCCCCACCACCATCTTCGTCACCAAAGCGCAAAAACCCCCTTGGTATGCCTGGCAAACAGAACCAGAACAAGACAGGCAAAGAACGCACATCAATGCCTCGTTGGGCTGTGTGGGTATTGATTGCCATCGCTGCTGGACTTATTTTGTCGCCACGAATTTGGCCGGCGTCCACCGCCACAAAAGTGACTTACACCGAATTCCTTGCGTTAGTTCAAAGCGGAAAAGTAAACAACGTAGAAATCAACAACCTCAATAACACCATTAGCGGAGTCATGGATGATGGCAGCGAGTTTGTCACAACCGGCGCCACAGTGTTGTCAGATGCTGACGAACAATTGTTGAAACAAAAAGGTGTCGATTACGACTTTGCAACACCGCAAGGCAATTTCTTTACCAACCTCCTGCCCATTTTGTTGCCGTTCTTTTTAATCATGGGTTTCTTCGTCTGGATGCAGCGTCGCGCGATGGGCCAAGCAGGAAACATCATGTCGATTGGACGCAGCCGAGCAAAGAACTACAACGCCGACAAACCAAGTACCACGTTTGCTGATGTTGCTGGCTATGAAGGCGTAAAGCAAGAGATCAAAGAAGTTGTTGACTTCTTGAGAATGCCAGAACGGTTTAAAGAAATTGGTGCACGTGTACCAAAGGGAATCTTGCTTGTCGGCCCTCCAGGAACCGGAAAGACTTTGTTCGCGCGTGCAGTCGCCGGCGAAGCAGGCGTTGGATTCCTTTCGGTAACAGGCTCCGACTTTATGGAAATGTTTGTTGGAGTGGGTGCAAGCCGTGTGCGCGACCTCTTTCAGCAAGCAGCGAAAATGGGACGAGCAATCATTTTTATTGACGAAATTGACTCCATCGGCCGAAAGCGTGGCGCAGGACTTGGTGGCGGCCACGACGAGCGTGAGCAAACACTGAACCAAATGCTCGCCGAAATGGACGGCTTTGAGGCCACCGAAGGCATCGTGGTACTTGCTGCGACTAACCGCCCCGACATTCTCGATCCGGCACTGCTTCGT
>LIAZ01000139.1 GCA_001438985.1 Acidimicrobium sp. BACL17 MAG-120823-bin42
CTTCACCAGTTCAAGCATTTCCTTTGCGCGAGCTGCACGCTTGTCTTTATCCCAACCTTTTAGTTCAAGTGGCAATTCAATGTTCTTGACTACCGAACGCCAGTCGAACAAACCTGCTTGCTGAAATGCCATGCCATAATCCTGATCAAGACGCGATTGGGCGGCGGTCTTGCCATTGACGGCTACAGAGCCAGTCGTTGGTTCCAACAGGTTGGCGATCAATCGCAACAGCGTTGACTTGCCACAACCCGATGGTCCGATCAACGAAACAAATTCACCCGGCTCAACAGTCAGGTTCACATCGACGAGTGCATCTACCTGCTTTGTTGTTCCCTCGTTAAATATCTTGCTCACTCCAGCAACATGCACTGCGCTCATGTAGTGGTCTCCTTTGGTCGGTTACGCATCAACAACACATCTGCAAGCGCAACGAGGCCAGCCATTGCCAGGCCAAGGCCTGCTGCGCCAAACACGGCAGTGAACACTTTGGCTGGATCAGCAGTTGCCTGGCGGGCATATTCGATAATCAATCGGCCAATGCCGCCTTTCAGACCCGTTGAAATCTCAGCCACTACTACGCCAATCACCGCACCAGATGCGCCAAGTTTGAACGCCGGAACCATGAACGGAATGGCTGCGGGAAACTTCAACTTAAACAGTGTCTGCTTCCATGAAGCCGCATAGCTCTCCATTAATTCAAGTGACGCTGCTGGAGCACTCTTGAGTCCACGCAGTGTGCCAACGGCAATTGGGAAGAACGCAAGGAACGCGCCAAGTACCGATGCCGACAACCAACGTGGCCAAGTGAAACCAAAAATTTGCACCTTCCCACCCCACGACACCACCAATGGTGCAAGTGCGATCAACGGAACTGTCTGTGAAATAACCAAGTACGGAAGCAAGCCGCGTTCCATGGTTTTAAAACGAGACATCAATGCTGCAAGAGCCACGCCAATAGTGGACCCAAGAATGAAACCAACTAACGCCAACCGAAATGAGTAGAACGCGCCTTTCAGTACAACAAACCAAATCAAATTTGAATTAGGCGACCGTTGTTCGGGCTCTGCATAGCGACTGAGCATCTCCCACACATGTGGCATAGCGGTGTCGTTCGACCTTGGCAAGATGGGAGCGCCAAATAACTTGCCGCCCTTTTCTGGCCCCACAACTTTGTACACCTCCCATAACACTGCAACGAGCGCAATAGACACAACGAACATTCCTGTTCGATATGCGGCTCGTCGCAGCACTGGTTTCATTGCTTTGCTCGACCCAAGTCCTGAATCGCAGGAATTACTGTTTCGCCGTAAGCCTCGAGTGTTTCTTCCTTGCCGTCGTGTTGCAAATACACCGCAAACTGATCGACTCCAAGTTCTTTCAACTCGGTAAGGCGACGAATGTGCTCATCGGTATTACCCAGAATGCAGAATCGATCCACGATTTCATCTGGAACAAACGAAGTGTGGCTATTTCCCGCACGTCCGTGTTCGTTGTAGTCATAACCTTGGCGATTCTTGATGTAATCGGTCAACGCTTTTGGCACGGCCGAGTTTTCGCCATAGCGCTCCACGATGTCGGCCACGTGGTTACCCACCATGCCACCGAACCAACGGGTTTGCTCACGCATATGCGTGATGTCATCACCTACGTATGCAGGTGCGGCCACACAAATCTTGATGCTCTTCGGATCACGCCCGGCAGCTTTCGCAGCATCACGAACTGCCTTAATGGTCCATTCAGCAATGCTCAAGTCGGCAAGTTGCAAAATGAATCCATCGCCCACTTCGCCTGTTAGCGCCAAAGCCTTCGGACCATACGCAGCAACCCACACCTCTAGTTCGCTCTTCGATGCCCACGGGAACCGAATGCTTGAACCGTTGTATTCCACCGCACGTCCGCAACCGAGTTCGCGAATGACATGAATGCTGTCGCGCAATGTGGCAAGCGTGGTTGGTTTGCCGTTCGTTACGCGAACAGCCGAGTCACCACGACCAATGCCGCACACCGTGCGGTTGCCATACATTTCGTTCAACGTTGCATACGTACTTGCGGTAACTGTCCAGTCACGAGTTGCCGGGTTGGTCACCATTGGCCCAACGATCACGTTGCGAGTTTCAGCCAAAATCTGGCTGTAAATCACATACGGCTCTTGCCACAAGATGTGACTATCAAATGTCCACACGTGCGAAAAGCCAAACATCTCGGCTTTCTTGGCTAAATCCACCACGCGCGATGACGGCGGAGTGGTTTGCAATACAACACCGATGTCCATTGCTCTCCTCTTTAGATATGTAGTTGCTTACGAAAAGGTGTGCTTAGCGGTTTTGTGGGAAACCCAAGTTGACCGACGACGTGCGTGGGTCTGGCCAACGTGAGGTGACCACTTTGCCGCGGGTAAAGAAGTTGATTCCTTCTGGGCCGTACATGTGTTGGTCGCCGAACAACGAAGCCTTCCAACCACCAAATGAATAATACGAAACCGGAACAGGAATTGGCACGTTGATGCCCACCATTCCCACCTGCACATCAAACTGGAACTGACGAGCAACGCCACCATCACGGGTGAAGATTGCTGTTCCGTTGCCAAACTGATTGGCGTTGATGGTGTCGAGTCCTTCTTGGTAGCTCTTCACCCGCATCACGGTGAGTACTGGTCCAAAAATCTCTTCGTCGTAGCACTTCATGCCTGGCTTCACGTTGTCGATCAGGCTTGGGTTCAAGAAGAAACCGGCATCTTTTGCCTTGTCGGTTCCGTCAACAACAACTTTTGCACCTTCTGCATTTGCATTGGTAACAAAACTTGCAACCTTGTCGCGATGCTCACGGCTGATGAGTGGTCCCATTTCTGCAGAAGGATCAGTTCCTGGTCCAACCTTGATGTTTGGAATGCGTGACTTCAGTTTTTCAACAAGTGCATCGGCAACGGTGTCTACTGCAAGCACTACCGAAACTGCCATGCAACGCTCGCCTGCAGATCCGTACGCAGCAGAAACTGCTGCGTCTGCGGCCATGTCGAGGTCGGCGTCAGGAAGCACAAGCATATGGTTCTTTGCACCACCAAGGGCCTGAACACGCTTGCCGTTCTTAGTTCCTGTCTCGTACACATACTTTGCAATTGGTGTTGAACCAACAAACGAAATTGACTGAACATCTTTGTGCTCGAGCAAACGATCTACCGAAACTTTGTCACCGTGCAAGACGTTGAACACGCCGTCTGGCAAACC
>LIAZ01000140.1 GCA_001438985.1 Acidimicrobium sp. BACL17 MAG-120823-bin42
CTTGAGGATCTACGCCCGCCAGAATCGAAAAGGATATGGCTTCAGGAATAAGGGCTAAGGCGACTGCCGCTCCGGCCAAAACCTCAGTTCGCAACTGCTTTGGTGACCGTAATGCATTTCGCACCGAGTGATCGGAGGCAACTATCGATTCATCAGACAAGAACCCCAACCCTAGTCCCACGTTCGAATCAACAGGGGGAACAGAAGCGCTCTAACACACCCTCAGTAGACCAATAGTCGTAGATTGAACTCATGGTTATGGATCGTGGCGGACTAACAGCAAGGAAACACGCAGTAGTCATCGGCGCTGGCTTTGGTGGCTTGGCCTGTGCAAAAAAATTGCGTAAGTCGCCTTCCTACTCGGTGACACTCATCGACCGAAATCCATATCAATTGTTCTCACCGCTGCTCTACCAAGTATCTACAGCATCACTTCCAGAAGACGACATCGCATTTCCGGTTCGCACGGCATATCGAGACGTTCAATTCGTGCGTGCTGAAGTCACAAATATTGATGCAATCAAAAAAGAAGTTGTGCTGTCAAACGGTAAAACAATTACCTATGACGATTTAATTCTTGCAGTTGGTTCGGAAGGCACAACATTTGGAATACCAGGAGTCGCAGAACACACCTTTCAAATGAAGTCGGTCAGTGATGCCCGAGCGATCCGACATTCGTTGTTGAGTACTTACGAAAGTGTTGAAGACGGCTTATTGCCCTTAGAGAGTCTAAACGTAGTGATTGTTGGTGGTGGCCCAACGGGTGTCGAGCTTGCTGGAGCAGTGAAGGAACTACAGCAGGAAATTCGTCGTGAGTTTGAACATATTGCTCCAAAAGCAACCGTGACGCTTCTTGAAGCGGGCCCCCGGTTATTGCCAACCTTTCATCCCCATTCGAGCAAATACACGCTCAAGACCCTCACCAAGATGGGTGTGCAGGTTCACGTAGATGCCGCCGTTGTTGAAGCAACTCCCCGGTCACTGATTCTTAAAGATGGTAATGAGATCGTCGCTGGCACTCGAATTTGGGCGGCTGGTGTTGTTGCACCACCACATTGGAAATTTCTTGGGGAAACCGACCGCGGCAATCGCATCAAAGTCAATTCACATTTGCAAATCAGCGACTCAATTTGGATCGTTGGCGACGTTGCAAGTTCCCCCGGTAGCGATGGTCGTCCACTTCCCATGGTTGCACCCGTGGCAATTCAGCAAGGAAAACATGTTGCGCGCCAGATTCGTCGACGCGAGGCAAATACTGCGCTTGAAGATTTCAAATATCGCGACAAGGGCCAAATGGCAACTATTGGTCGTCGTAAAGCCGTTGTTGAGATGCGTTCATGGTTGCGGTTTCAAGGTTCACTCGCATGGTTGACATGGCTTGCTTTGCATCTCGCATATTTATCGGGCGGACGCAATCGAACAAGTATTTTTGCCGACTGGATCTGGAACTACATCGTCTGGACACCACGCCGAACAATCGTTGATTAGGCACTTCCGACTATCGAAATGGGGCTCAGGTTTCCTCAAGCATGCCAATGCTTGCTGTCTAGCGACCAGGTAGTGCCACGATTGCCTCGTGTTCCAGAGAGGCAACGACCTCACCTTCAACAGAAATATGGATGTCAATGATCGCACGCTCCCCGTGTGCTTCAAATCGGCGCACTACAACTGCGTCAAGTTCCGCAATGGCGCCGTCGCGGGCGATTCCATGATGGCGCACAATGCTGCGCATGTGAATCCAGCTGCCACGTGCCACCTGGTTATATACAACATCATTTGCTAACGCAGGCCACACAGCAGGATGAATGATCCCTGTATCGCGATAGATCGCAAAATCATCCCCTGCTCGGGCCCCATAGTCGCTTCCAAAGGAGTCGCCCAACACATAGGTTGACTTCTTCAACTTCTCGCCATCACGAAGTGGTTGAACCGAGCCAGCATTGCGAACCGCATGAAAAAATGCGCGGGGCTCAACTGACTCGGAGGTAATTACATCAATTCGCACCCCATCAACTTCAGGCGTTGGCTTACACATCACCACATCGTGGTCAAACACTGGTTTACGAAAGCGAAACTCTCCTCCACCGTGTTGCAACCAATCCACCCCCCACGCATCAACTACAGGATGAGTCATATATGCATATGTCGTTACGCCAGCAACCAGTGCTCGTGGAAAGCCCGCTGCTTGAGCGCCCGCATCTGTATGAATTGGGTTTCGGGCATGCTCTGGCAAATTTTGGGCAACGATCGACCATTCCTCGGGCCCATTCTTGCTGTCATCAATGATCGCCATGTATGTGACTTAACTTAAGCCAATGTAAAGCGAAGCAAGAACTCGAGTAGCCCAGAGGGCTCTACTGAAATGCCCGAAACACTCGGGTCGGGAATCTGCCAATCAGAAAACACAATTTCAATTTGTCCGTTGACCTCAATCACACCATCAATCAGTTGTGCCTCCAAGTCAACGTCTACAACTTTCGTTTCACCCCGCAGGTTGAGCTCGCCTGTCGTGGTGACCGCAAATGCCGTTCCCGTTAAAGCCTCAGGAGTCAGCGCAATCGGAGAAGCCAGAGTAAATGTGGCAGTGGGAAAAGTTGCAGTGTCAAGAATTCGATTATTCACCTGCCTGTCCCGTCTGTCGCTATCGCTCTTCAGCGTTGCCATAGCCACCTCAAAAGTTGCACTTATCACGACATCATCTTCAATGGTCAACGAACCCGAGACGCTGTTAGTTCGCCCAACACCCTCTGTGCTTTGCCCAAACAAAATCTCTTTCACTCGATATCCGACCACGGAGTCCTCGGCAATTGCCCATTCGCCGGCTACCGAATCGCCTGTGTCGGTCATCGCATCAGCCATCATGGGTTGTGATGTATCCACCGTGTTGAGCGTGAGCACCTCTGGTGCATCGCTTTTGATGACATTGATATACACCCATGGGCCACCCACGACCCCAACTATTGCTAGCAGAAGCACCACCAATCCACGAACCGCCCACTTGTTTTTGATGAATCCCATAACCCAAAACTAGGGCAAATCGAGTGCTGTTTCTATGTCAGGTCTGCAATTTCCCACTGCAAAGAATCACTACAAGTCTTTTAACCAACAACGGACGCTTCAACTCTCCATTTTGTTCGTGATGCTAATTTCGCCTTTGCACTAATCGCCTTTTTGATTTGAACTTCACTACAACCATTTTTCAACAAGTAG
>LIAZ01000141.1 GCA_001438985.1 Acidimicrobium sp. BACL17 MAG-120823-bin42
GCGTTACGCGGGTTGGCAGGAACCGACTCGGGTTTCTTGCCTTGTGCAATTCGTTGCTCGTTCTCGCGCTCTTTATCGGACTTAAATGTATTGAACGCATTGATCGGCATATACACCTCGCCACGCACCTCCAACACAGCTGGAACTTGTGTTCTCTTCGGCGCTGTCAACACATGCGGAATGACTGAGATGGTTTTGATGTTCTCGGTGACATCTTCGCCAACTTTTCCATCACCACGCGTTGCAGCCTGCACCAACACGCCGTCTTCATAGCGAATGCTGATTGCAAGGCCATCAATTTTTAACTCGCAAATGAACTGCAACTCCTGGTCAGCCAAACCCTTCACCATGCGGTCGCCCCAGGCAACCAGTTCGTCTGGGCCCATTGCGTTATCGAGGCTGGTCATTGGCGCGCGGTGCGTTACGGGAGCAAACGTGGTGATTGCCGGCGCACCCACTTGCAGCGTTGGCGAATCGAGAGTGACAAGTTCGGGGAACTTTGCCTCGAGAGCTTGCAACTCACGCTTCAGTTCGTCGTATTCGGCATCGCTTACTTCAGGTGCGTCGTGGGTGAAGTAACGCTGATTGTGATGGTGCAAGGCATCACGTAAAAAAGCCGCGCGATCGCGGTCTTTTTTTGCAGCCTTTGCACCCGTCGCCATGCATGCAACATTACTTGCGGGCTGCACCATGGCTCTAGGCTCGTGGCGTGATTCAACGGTTTCTCACACATATCGCCTGGCCCGTTCGGGTGCTGTGGATCGCCGTTGCACTCGTGCAAACCACCTTCACACCAAGCACTTGGGCCATGTGGATCATCGCCGCATTTGCCATGTGGATCCTTCACCCCATCTCACTGTCAGCAATTCGCATTGCAGCACCTGGCGTTGCAGCAATCGCCATATTCCGCCTTCCCAACTCCAACTTCGAACCAATTCCTGTCGCTACCGCCACTCTTGCCGTCATCGCACTGCTCCTTATATATACGTCTGACTATGGATCCGTACATGTCCAATCAGGGGCATATGGCAACGAGCGTCGCTACCTCTTGCGCATGCCGGTCAGCCTTGCCCTTCCTACGTTCTTGGCATGGGCGGCGCTGTTCGCGTTACTCGTCAGTGTCGATTACTTCACCACCGAACGCTTGTGGCTCGCAGCCAGCGGAGTGGGCATTGTGCTTGCTGCTGCAACATGGAAACTTGGCCGACAACTACATCGCCTTTCGCAACGCTGGTTAGTCAAAGTTCCGGCTGGCTGGGTGATTCACGACGGAGTTCTGCTTGCAGAAAACATGCTCATTCGAACGCACCAGATTGTTGGCATGAAATTGGCTCCAGCAGGTACTGAAGCAATCGATCTCTCCGGCATTACCCGTGGAGTTCCAGTTGAGATTTCACTTCGTGAGCTCACCGATGTTCGGTTATCTCCACTGCTCAGCAAGATCACAAAGACTGTTGACGTTCTGCACGTGAAGCAACTGCTGGTTGCCCCTACTCGTACACCCCTGAACTAAGTTTCGTTTACATGCAAAAGATCGATTCGTCCGTAATTCTTAGCCCCACCGACCTTGCAAATCACCTTGCGTGCAAGCACGTATCGTGGCTCAATTACAAGGCAATGACGGGTGGTCCTCGACCATCAAAAGAAGAAGATGAACTTTCCGAAATTCTTCGCAGGTACGGCACCGAACACGAAGCAACGTATTTTGATGCATTGCAACAACACCTCTCAACCATTAATCGCACCATTGTCAACCTTGATGCCGATCGCGATCAATCTGCGCCCTACACCGTTGCTGCCCTAGAGGAAAGAGCGAAGCTCACATCTGAAAAGTTGTTTGCCAGTGCCGATGCGGTATACCAACCGACATTTTTTAGCCAAGAAAATGGAGTTGGATGGGTTGGTCGTGCCGACTTCTTGGTAGCCACCGATACACCGTCACGACTTGGCGACTATTCGTTTGAACCTGAAGACACAAAACTCGCGCGCATTGCCAAAGTGAATGCCGTTTTGCAGTTGTGTTCATATGCAGAACATCTCACTTCCATCCAAGGTGTTGAACCTGAGTTCATTCATGTGGTAACTGGTTCAGCAAAAGAAGGCAAAGTCTCCATTCGGTTGTCCGAGGTATCTGCATACTTCCGACACGTTAAGCACGTACTGCAAAATGAAGTTGCTAACCAGTTCGTTGGCCACTCCGAACCAGTTCCGGTTGAAAACTGCACCATGTGCCGATGGAACAAAGACTGCACGCGCTGGTGGCGCGAACACGACCACCTGTCGTTTGTTGCTGGGCTCCAAAACGGACACCGCGAAGCACTCAATGCGCACGGCATCCATACGCTCAAAGAATTCGCTACTTCGCCCGATGATCTCGCCGTAGACGACATTGAAGACGAAGCGTTACACCGGCTTCGCCGTCAGGCTCAACTGCAATACAACACTCGCGTAAAGCGTGAAACCGATGCAGATGCGCTGCCCGAACTTGAGTTTTTACTTCCACTCAAAGACTTCCGTGGATTCAACCTGCTTCCCGAACCAAACCCAGGCGACTTGTATTACGACATCGAAGGCCACCCTTATCGCACCGACGAAGGCCTCGAATATCTTCATGGTTTTTCGTGGCAGGAAGCCGACGGATCATTTCAGTACAAAGAGATTTGGGCTCATAATGCCGAGCAAGAGCGCCAGGCACTCATTGAAGTACTCGACTTCATCAACGAGCGCAGGTCGGTTCCAGGGTTTGAGAAAATGCGGGTGTACCACTTTGGTCACTACGAGCCGTCAGCATTGCGTCGTCTCGCTACTCGTTATGCAACCCGTGAAACCGAATTAAACGCCCTACTCCGCGAACGAGTGTTTTGCGACTTGTCACGCGTGGTTACTCAATCCATGCGAATCGGAGTCGAGTCGTATTCCATCAAAAAGCTCGAACAGCTATACACCTTTGATCGCACCGACACCGTCTCCGACGGCGGACTCAGCATTGTGTTTTATGAGAAATGGTTGCAATCAGTCGGAACCGACGAGTTTGGTCCAGATGGCGATGTAGCCGTACTTCGCGAACTGGCCAAGTACAACATGAATGATTGCTACTCCACTAACGAACTACACAATTGGCTTGAAGTACAACGGTCCATACTTATCGAGCAGATTGCACATGACCCAGACGAACTCCGACG
>LIAZ01000142.1 GCA_001438985.1 Acidimicrobium sp. BACL17 MAG-120823-bin42
CCCGCAATCCACCGTGTTCGGCAATTGAGCGGAGTCGATTCATTACGCGCCACACCGTCAGTTGTGGAATAAGCCAAAAAACGATGTAGACGGCGGGATGCGAGACCGCAGAAATGGCGATGAAGAGAAGTGCGTGAACTGTCAATATCTTGAGCTGTGTTCGCTTGCCGAATCCATCCTTGCGCAATGGATGTCGAAATTGGTCGCGCAGCATTTTGAATCCCGTAATACCCAAAGCATCGCGGCGCATCTTGCGCCAGAAACTGTCTCGCATGATTGGATAGTTGGCATACAACGGAATATCAGGTTCGTTGGGTCCAAACTCTTCACGATGATGAGCCATGTGCACATACCGATATGCATCAGAGTTAACAAACGAAAAATAGCCAAGCAACCAACGCCCTGCGAAGTCATTGAACTTGCGGTGAGTAAACAGCAATCGGTGTACCGATTCGTGCATCATCGCTAAAATTTGTGCGTGTGCTCGCCCCATGAGTACGAAGGTGGCGATGTATAGCGCGGGATGGTGAATCTCGAGCGCGATCCACACGATGCCAATGTTTTGAGCGTAAATGCTGACGATGGAAATGGCGTTGCGAACATTTGGTATCCGCCGCAGTTCGGCGCGCAGATCGGGTTTTGGATGACCATTCGGCGTAATGCGCGCCGTGGGCAACACAGCGGTAAACGCAGATGCACCGGGAACCATTCCACCCAAACGAGGCGAAGCCGAAGTGCTCATCGTGAAATGTTTACCACCTGCGGTCGATCCATTCCTGAAGGTTGGGTCGTTCGGTGCCAATTGTGGTGTCGAGGCCATGGCCAGGCAGAACAATCGTGTCTGCCGGAAACGTGAAGAGCTTGGTGTCGATGGAGTGGATGATGGTGTCAAAGTCGCCGCCTTCTAATGCGGTGTTGCCGGGTCCACCGGGAAACAATGTGTCGCCGGTGAACAGCAGCGGGGTATTGGCTACCGCAAATGAAATGCTGCCTTCGGTGTGGCCAGGGTTATGAATGGCGTGCAAGCGAAGTGCGCCAACTTCGATTACCTCTGCGTCATCAATAAATACGTCATAACCAACATCTTTTAGGCGGGGTGCATCGGCTGCAGTGACGGCAACCTCGTAACCCGCTTCGCGCATCGCAGGGATTGCCTGAATGTGATCCCAGTGACCATGTGTTTCAAGCACACGGCGCACGCCTAGGCGCTTGCACAATTCCAGAAGTTGCTCGTGTTCATTTGCTGCATCAATGAGCACTGCTTCGCCTGTTGCTGTGCAACGAATAACAAACACGTTGTTGTCAAACGGGCCAACCACAACTTTGTGAACCTCAACATCGGTGTCTTTCCAGTGCAATGTTGTGCTCATGATGAAATGACCTCGAATCCAAGGGAAAGCGCGACAGGGATTTGTGCTGGATCAAATGTTACAAACGAAATGGGTAGAGGCAAGCGTTGGGCCGCAGCCAAGTGCAACGCGTCGCTGATATGCAGCGGTTGCTGGCGAACCAGATGTGCGGCATCATCAAGGCACCGCTGATCAACAGGAACAATCGTGATGTAATCCCACGTGTGGCGAATGGCGTCTTCTAAGTCTGATCGCAATATTGGTTCTTCTGTAAGGCGATCGATTACCGCAATTGCTTCGGTGAGAGCAAGTGCGCTTGCACACCACTGTGAGTCTTGCTGCATTGCATTGTGTGTAATTGCACGCGCTTGTCCCGAGATGTGCAGCGCAACAAGGGCGCTGGTGTCGAGAACGACAGTCATCCGCGAACCTCACGGAGCAACTGGTCGATGCGCGCACCGCTGTGCACGGTGACGGCATCATGCAGAGAAAACGAATCGCGTCGTCGAGCAGCAGTGACAGCGCCCTTGGCAACAAGTTCGGTAATCGTCACGTTGGTTGACGATGAGAGCAGAGGGCCGAGCAAGGCAACTGGCTCGCCACTTACGGTGACGACAATCTGCTCACCAGCACCAGCGCGCTGAACGTATTTTGCCGATTGTTCGCGGAGCTCGCGGATGCCGAGATGCCGAGAACGAGTGGGTTTTGCGGGCTTTGCCATGCCATCAGGTTAGGCCAGCAACAGCATTTTTGTGTACATCTGTGTACACATAACGATTGGTATTGTGGGGTGGCTACAGATAAGGATGAAGCCATGAACTTTGCATTCTCAGAAGAACAAGAAGAGCTCCGTAAAACAGTCCGCGCGTTTCTCGACTCGAAGTCGGCAGAAACAGCAGTGCGTGAACAGATGGAAACCGACAATGGTTTTGATCCAGCAATTTGGTCGCAGATGGGCGAGCAGATGGGACTACAAGGTCTCTCCATTCCAGAAGAGTTCGGTGGTTCAGGATTTAGCTTCATCGAGTTAGGCGTTGTACTTGAAGAGATGGGTCGCGCGTTGTTGTGCGCACCGTATTTCTCCACAGTTGTTCTTGCAGCAAATGCATTGTTGCTGAGTGGCGATGATGCAGCGAAGAAAAAGTATTTGCCAGGTATCGCGAGTGGCGAAACCATTGCAACACTTGCATCGACAGAGCCTTCGGGTAAGTGGGATGAAAAGGGAATCACCATGGAGGCCAAGGGCAGTGGAAGTGATTTCACGCTCACCGGCACCAAGATGTTCGTTCTTGATGGTCACACAGCAAGCTTGATCATCGTTGCTGCCCGCACGGGCAAGGGTGTTTCATTGTTCGCAGTTGATGGTTCGGCAAAGGGCCTCACCCGCACCGCGCTTTCCACCATGGACCAAACCCGCAAGCAAGCAAAGTTGGAGTTCAATGCAACTCCTGCAACGTTGATTGGCACAGAGGGCAAGGGCTGGGACGTATTGAGCAACGTATTCGATCTTGCCGCAGTTGCTCTTGCAGCAGAGCAAGTGGGTGGTGCTCAGAAAGTTCTTGAAATGGCAGTTGAGTACGCCAAGGTTCGCGTGCAGTTCGGTCGTCCGATTGGTTCTTTCCAGGCAATCAAGCACAAGTGTGCAGACATGTTGCTTGAAGTTGAATCAGCAAAGTCGGCTGCGTACTACGGCATGTGGTGTGCGGCAGAAATGAACGACGAACTTGCTTCGGTTGCTTCACTTGCCAAGGCGTATTGCTCGGAAGCATATTTCCATGCAGCCGCTGAAAACATTCAGATTCACGGTGGTATCGGCTTTACATGGG
>LIAZ01000143.1 GCA_001438985.1 Acidimicrobium sp. BACL17 MAG-120823-bin42
TTTTTCCTTACTCAAGCACTTGCACCGCAACTTCGTGCTGCGGCTTCAGCGTCCAGCCTTGCAAAAGTCATCAACATTGCATCTATTGATGGAATCTCAATCAACCCCATGGAGACATACCCATACGCCGCAAGTAAGGCAGGTCTGATTCATATGACGAAGCGCATGGCGCTACGACTTGCTAAGGACAACATCATTGTCAGCGCAATTGCGCCAGGAGCATTTGCCTCCGAAATGAACAAAGTTGCTCGAGATCATGGAGATGCGATTGCTGCAGCAATTCCTTCGGGCCGAATCGGAACACCTGAAGACATGGCTGGCGCTGCAATCTTTTTAGCCTCGCGCGCCGGTGACTACGTTGTTGGCTCAACCATCATTGTTGATGGTGGCGTTACGCACGCGAGGTAGCGTGCGTCAGTGCGTGTAGCGCGCTAGCGCGTCTTGAATTTCTTTGGTGGCCGCGTCGCGACCTTCCCACCCTTTGACGGTGGTGTCTTTGTTTGGCTCAAGCAATTTGTAGACCTCAAAGAAGTTGCCCACTTCGTCCAGCAAATGCTCTGGCAGGTCTTCAATATCTTGGTAAGCCGCGTAGCGCGGATCGTGTGAAGCAACGCACAACACTTTTGCGTCTGGGCCTTTTTCGTCCGACATCCAGAACACAGCAACAGGTCGCACCATTACATGGCACCCTGAAAATGTTGGCTGGCTGAGCCACACCAGCGCATCGAGTGGGTCTCCGTCTTCGCCAAGCGTGTTTGGGAAAAAGCCATAATCGAGCGGATATTGGGTGGCCGTGAACAACGTTCGATCAAGCCAAATCTCGCCTGTGTCGTGATTCATTTCGTACTTGTTGCGCGACCCCTGTGGAATCTCGACGATCATTTCAACTTCCATGGCCACAGCCTACGGAGTAAATCTGACCTACTTCAGGACGCGGTTGATAATTGAGCGAACCTTTTCAATTCCCTCATTGGTACTCGTACTTGTCCAGACCACTTCCGTTGGATCCACTTCGCAATTCTTCGCCAAGTCCCGCTTTCGAGTGTCACGTTGCGAGGGTTTCACTTTGTCATGCTTCGTGGCGATGATCTGGAAGTCCACTTCACTTGCCCGCAATTGCTCCAGCATCATCAGGTCGAGATCAGTCGGCCCAATGACACCATCTACTAACACCAAAATGAGGTCGAGCTCTTCGCGCTCATTTAGATACCCAACAATCATTTTTTCCCAGCCGCGCTTCAACTTGCCAGCAACCGCGGCATACCCATACCCGGGAAGATCGACCACGGTTCCGCCGCTTACTGTCTGGAACAAGTTGATCAATTGAGTTCGCCCTGGCGTATTCGATACCCGTGCCAAATTTTTACGATTGCAGACCGCATTCAACAACGACGACTTCCCCACATTGGAACGACCAACGAGTGCGATTTCGGCTTTTGATTCGGGCAACTGATCAACATTGGTTGCTGAAATTACAAACTCCATAGTGATGGGTTTAGTCACAGCGCAAGGCTACGAGCCAGCGCACCCTAAAGTGGCGACATGGTGTGACGCATCGGTGTAATTGGCACAGGAATGATGGGGTACGCCAAGCAATAGGTGCCGACAATTCTGTTGCGGAGATTAGAGATCACGGTAAATTGTTGAATTCTGGAGAAGTTGGCGCCAATCTCATCGCCCAGTCACCTCCCGTTCGCGTCTTGGCTCGTGGTGCACAAGATGTAAATCACTTGGATGAGTTTTATGACAGCGAACGCTCTGACATTTTGGACAACGCATACGTGATCGTCAAGTTTGTACACGCAGTGACGACGCGTAGCAATCCTGAAGTTATGGTCAATGTCGGACTGTGGTCAGTGGTCATTGGTGTTGCAACACATCGCGCGATTGATGAACGAAGTATTGTTGAAATCAGCGAATTTAATCTTCAAACGTAACTTTTGCACCTGCGCTCGCCAATTGTGCATCTGTTGGCTTGCGGTAAATCAAAATCATCAAAATTCCAGCAACGATGTACAGCACACCATTGATGTTCCATGCCGTGTGATACGCGGAAAGATCTAACTTTGCGGTTTCATCAACCCACACCAACGGAGAACCTGATGCTGCGGCGTCTTGTGCTCGCTGCCCCAGTGAATACACCTGCTTAAACGCCGGAGCAGCAACTGTGAGTGCAATCGCCGACCCAAGCGCGGTGCCAATCTGGCGAGTTGTGGTATTGAGCGCAGAACCCATTGCAAACTTTGCGGGAGGAAGAAACGCCGTTGCCGCACTAGACAACGTAGAGATACACAATCCAACACCCATTCCCGTCACCAACATCCATGGCAAATAGTGCGTTATAAAGTTTGGTTCGGTTGTGATCAAGTTGGTCATCATCAACGTGCCAAAACTCAACATCACCGAGCCTGCAAACAGCACTCGTGCATGACCCCATTTCATGGCATATTTGCCTGCAAAAGGAGCAATGAACGCAGCAGTTGCTGGGCCTGCAAATGTGGCCAGGCCCGAGCGCACCACGCTGTAGTCCCACACCTCTTGCAACCATGTGGTGTTTAACAACCACATGCCAATGAAGCCAACACTGAACAACACGCCCGACAAGTTTGAAGCAACCACGAACGGAAGCTTGAATAACGATAAATCAAGTAATGGACTTTCGGTTACTTGGCATCTGCGGATGAAGCCGCCGATCAAAATGAGACCAACCACCATCGCGATTCCAGAACGGATATCAACGAATCCCCACTGTTCGCTTTGCGAAATCGCGAGAACGACTAACGCAACACCCGAAAACCCGAGCACAACACTTGGGTAATCCACTTTCCTCTGAGCGTTCTCGTCCTTACTTTCATGCAAAATTTTGCGGCCTACAAGAACCGTGAACAGACAGAAAGGTATATTCACAAAAAACAGTGAACGCCACCCCCACCACTCCACCAATACTCCGCCCGCGCTTGGCCCAATCGCCGCAGCCAATCCGCCAACCGAACCCCAAATCGCAATTGCTTGGGTGCGCTTCTCCACAGGAAACTCGGGAAGAACAAGTGCAATTGATGCAGGGGTGAGTTGTGCTCCACCAATTGCCTGAACCACTCGGGCAAGCACAAGTGTGATCGCCGTCGGAGCAAATCCACACAACACCGAACCAATGCTGAAAATAGTGAG
>LIAZ01000144.1 GCA_001438985.1 Acidimicrobium sp. BACL17 MAG-120823-bin42
CCGAGGCGCAGTATGACCAGCTTGATCACGATGCCAATGGACAGCAGGGGAATAAACCGCTTTATGTTCATGTGTTTATGCCCAAGCAGTAGGCACACCACGTTGCTGCCGGGCATCAGCACCAATGCCAAAGAGCCACCTTTCTCTACTGCCTTTTCTGTCCAGCGATAGATAGCGGGTAGTTCGCCAAGGTTGCCCTCAACCCAGCCGAGCGTTTTTTCGCCATACCAGCGACCCACTAGGTACAAGGCAATTCCTGCGATCAAAATGCGGATGAAGCCAATTGCCGCATATGGAATGACATCGATGTAAGGAACCGAGCCGAACAGGTTTCGATTGCGCGAACTAAGGGCCAGCACAAAGGCAGGCCGGTCGTCAACAAGCGCTGGACCAATATTGCTGCCGATGGTGCCAATCACGAACAACATGGTGGTGAACGTGAGGACGGTTTTTCGCATTTAGAGCACGGTAGCCGACTTGGGTAACTTGGTCTCGTCACCAGCAAAAAGGGGGAGTGCAATGCAGGGATTGATGCAACAGACACCGCTCACAATGGTTCATTTGTTTGAGCGCGCCGAGAAGTATCACAGCGAAAAGACCATTGCCACGGCGACAGCCACTGGCATTGTGCGAACAACATACGGCGAATGGGCTGCGCGTACGCGGCAACTTGGCGGAGTGCTGGACAAGTTGGGTATTTCAAAAAACGGTCGTGTTGCCACATTTGCATGGAACACCGCACGTCACCTTGAGTTGTATTTTGCGCCACCATGCACGGGTCGGGTTACGCACACATTGAACATTCGGTTGTTCCCAGAGCAACTCACGTACATCGTGAACCATGCCGAAGATGAAGTGATCTTTATTGATCGCTCGCTGTTCGCGCTGATTGCTCCGTTGCTACCAACCTTCACGACCGTGAAGCATCTCGTGATCATGGATGATGGCAAAGGTGATGTCCCGAAATCGGTTGAGGGTTTCCAGATGCACGACTACGAAGAGTTGCTGAAGGGAACACCTGGAGTTGAGTTCAACATCACAGATGAAAACTTGGCATCAAGCATGTGTTACACCAGCGGAACAACGGGTAACCCAAAAGGTGTGTTGTATTCGCATCGGTCTACGTATTTGCACACGTTTGGCGCAATGACTGTGGACTCACTTGGTGCACGCGAAAGCGACACCATCCTTCCCGTCGTGCCAATGTTTCATGCCAATGCATGGGGTCTTGCTCACGCTGCTGTTGCATGCGGCGCAAACTTGGTCATGCCAGGCCCCGATTTGTCGGGCAAAGCAATTGCCAATTTGATTGTTGATGAAAAAGTGACAGTTGCTGCAGGCGTGCCAACCATTTGGATGGCGGTGCTTCCCGAATTAAAAGATCGCGACACATCATCACTGCGCGCAATTCCATGCGGAGGATCAGCGGTGCCGAAAGCATTGAGCGAGGGCTATCGCGTGCAAACTGGCTTACCAATCTTGCAGGCGTGGGGTATGACTGAAACCAGTCCAATTGCTGCGGTGTGCACTTTGTCAGCCGCAGATCAAAAACTTCCCATGGACCAACAAGCAGAGCTACGCACCACAGTTGGGCAAATTTCCTTTGGCGTCGATGCCCGAGTTGTCGAGCCAGGAACTACCACGCCGGTTGCCTGGGATGGTGAAACAAGTGGCGAGTTGCAATGCAGTGGAAACTGGATTGCGTCCACGTATTACAACGACGAACGAGCTGGTGAAAGCTTTACCCAAGACGGATGGTTGCGCACGGGTGATGTGGCAACTGTGGACTCGCACGGCCGCATTCGTTTGGTCGACCGCACAAAAGACCTCATCAAGTCGGGCGGCGAATGGATCTCCTCAGTGGAAATCGAGAACGAATTGATGTCGCATCCCAAGATTAAAGAAGCGGCAGTTATTGGCGTGCCGCACATTAAGTGGTCGGAGCGTCCGTTGGCATGCGTCGTTGTGGTCGAGGGTGAAACGCTGACAAAACAAGAAGTGCTCGATCACATCAAGCCGTCGCTGGCCAAGTGGCAGATACCAGACGATGTGGTGTTTATCCCCGAGGTGCCAAAGACCAGCGTGGGCAAGTTCTCGAAGAAGACATTGCGCGAGCAATTTGCCGATTACGTGCTGCCCGAGGCCTAGCCGCCAAGGGGCAAATCCCGGCATCGTCCGATGCGTGCCACAGATGAGTCCTGTGTCTAGGCTGTGACGTATGACCGTCACGCACAACAGCAACGAACAGATCATTGGCCGCGATCAGATCAACGACATCGAGGCAATCCTCAGTGTCCGCAACACCGATCCGAATGCGGTAAGCCACGCGGTGAACAGTGGTGGCGACACCATTTTCACTTGGGATTACACGCTTGCGCGCCCGCCACTGCGCAAGTTGTATGAAAAAGCAAAGACGGGTCAGTGGAATGGTGAGTTAGATCTTCCATGGGAGACAGAAGTAGATATCGAGCGCACCATTGCTGCAGATCAGGCCGCAATTGGCGCAGGAATTGATCCCGCCTTTTACTCAGACACTCCACTTGCCAAGTGGGGCGACAAAGAGTGGTTGGAATTTGGTATCGAAGGTCGTCGCTGGATGTTGTCGCAGTTTCTTCATGGCGAGCAAGGCGCGCTTGTATGCACCAGCAAAATTGTTGAAACAGTGCCGTGGTACGACGCAAAGTTGTACGCCTCAACCCAAGTAATGGACGAAGCTCGTCACGTTGAAGTGTTCGCAAAGTACTTGAACGAAAAACTCGGCGGTATGTATCCAGTCAATGCTCACTTGCAATTGCTGCTTGATGACATCATTCAAGACAGTCGATGGGACATGACCTACCTCGGTATGCAAATCATGGTTGAGGGTCTTGCACTCGCAGCATTTGGTTACATGCACGAACTCACAGGTGAACCGTTGTTGAAGAAGTTGCTTCGTTACGTCATGAGCGATGAAGCTCGTCACGTTGCCTTCGGTGTGCTCAGCCTTAAAGAGGTGTACGACGGTATGTCGGATGCTGAAATGAAGGATCGTCAGGAGTTTGCATTTGAGGCAAGCATCCGCATGCGCGATCGTTTCTTGCAACAAGAAGTGTGGGAGCGCATGGGTGTCAGGCCTCGCGATGT
>LIAZ01000145.1 GCA_001438985.1 Acidimicrobium sp. BACL17 MAG-120823-bin42
CATTGATGGTGCATTGGTGGGCGGAGCGTCGCTCGACCCAAGTGAGTTCGCTCGTATTGTCCAGTACCACTCCCGATAAATCGGCCCGATCATCCAAGATGTCGCAGGTGAAGAGCTTCAAAAAGCTTTGTGCAGTGTGTTTTGGTGTGGCATTGCTATCGCTAACTGTGTCGGCGTGCACAGTGAACAGTGGAAATGGTGAGAGCGATATCTCATTTTCGAACATTGAAGCCTGCGCTACTCGTTCATACCAATATTTGCCAAAGGAACAGCTGAATACGGGTATGACTATTTCTTACGAGATTGCACCTGAGGCCGTTTGGGAAGACGGTTCACATATTACGGCGGATGATTTCAAAGCGACATGGGACGCAACGTTGAATACACCAGGTTCACTGTCAACCTCGGGTTATGACCAGGTCATTTCAGTTGAAGCAGGTCGGAGTGACAAACAGGTAGTGGTCACGCTTAAATCGGTTTATGCTCCCTACAAGATCTTGTTTAGTTCGTTGATAAAAGCGGATTCCGTTGAGGACACTTCTGACATTTCACAAGATTTTCTGGATCTCATCCCATTTTCGGGGCGCGCCTACAAAATGGAATCTTGGAACAAGGAGCGTTTAGTTTTCGTTCGAAACGAAATGTACTGGGGGGATGACCAGGCCGTCGCCAGAAAAGTTGTAATCGTGCCCGTGCCTGAAAGCGAAGATGAGATTTCATCTATTGAATCGGGCAAGATTGACTTCGTCGTCAGGCAGTTTTTCCAGGAGGAGAAACCAGTTTTAGAACAAGACAACATTGCTTCGGCGGTTGCTTCAGGAAGCAATTTTGAGTCAATCTGGTTGAATCAGAAATGTGGCCCGTTCGCTGATGATATCTTTCGATCCGCTTTCATCAAATCAATAGATCTCGATCGCTTATTATCAGAGGTTTATAAACCGATTGCCCCTTCCGCGGAGTTATTGCAATGTGGCCCAATCACCGCCCGTGATTATTGCACTGGCAATGAATTTGCTAATAGTTACGATCTCATTGAAGCAATCAAAATTATGGAAGGCAATGGTTGGAAAAGGAACGAAATTGGCTATTGGGAGAAAGACGGCGTAGTTCCAGAAATTCGGTGGGTGAGTAACACGGGAAACACGCGACGTGAGAGGGCGCAATCGTATTTGATTCCGTTGTTGCAAGAAGCGGGTTTTAACGTTTCAGCTGATAACTGCGATGTGGAGTGCTACCTTCAAAAGCGCCTCCCTTCGATGGATTATGACCTCGCCATGGTGACGTCTACGTCTCATCCTGATCCTGGATATTTGACCAAGTTGTTTTCGTGTGATCAAATTCCATCCCCGGTTAATGGGTTTGTTGGTGACAATAGATGGGGTTGGTGCAATGATGAAGCATCCGATTTGTTATACGCAGCAGATGAAGAAACTGATCCAGTTCTTCGCGCAAGCACCGTAAGGCAGGTACTCCGTTTGATGGCCGCTGACCACGTGCTTCTACCGGTCTTCCAATTCCCTAATACGGGAATTTGGCGAACGGACAAAGTGGGTGGACCGATTGAGGGAGAATTAAGCAGCCCCGCACCCTTCAGCAATTTCAATCAATGGCTCGATGTCGATGGAGATGGTGAAATTGTCATCGGTGTAGAGCAGTGGCCGAAGTGTCTTAACCCAATAACTCAGTGCTTCGACTCGCCTTGGATGGCTTTGACAACAGTACTTTCCGTCAGTCCTGGTGCGTTTAAAACCACCAATGATGGTAGATACGTAGTCACAAATTTGCTGAGTGGAGAGCCAGTAATTTCTGTGCGTTGATGTGTAGCATTGTTTCGTGCGTAATGTCCTCACGATCCTCACCCTTGTCATCAATGTCGTTTCGCTTGCTGCCCTTGTCGTTGGAGTGTTGCTCCACAGCGGTCGTGGTGGCGGTTTGAGCGACATGTTCGGTGGTGGTGGAGGTGCTGCACTAGGTTCGGCGGCAGCTGAGAGGAACCTGAATCGCATCACCACGGTGTTCGCACTGGTGTGGGTAATAACGGTTATTGCACTCGGAATGTTTCTCGCGTAAGCACCAACATTCAGGTAAAATAGAAGTCCACGTCGGAGTGGCGAAATTGGCAGACGCACCAGCTTGAGGGGCTGGCGCTCGAAAGGGCGTAGGGGTTCAAGTCCCCTCTTCGACACTATTGTTGCGTAGTATTTTCGGGTGAGCAGCGTTCAGCAAATTCAAGCGCGGACGCTTCGTGTGTTAGTTGTTGGTCAAATTGCTGGCTCGGCAGCGTTATCTGCGGCGGTCACCGTCGGCGCATTCGTCATTCAAGATTTGCTAGGTCAGACAACTCCGTGGGGTGGGATCGCATCTGCCACGGTCACCATTGGTACTGCATTTATGGCACAGTTGCTTTCCAGATTGATGTTGAGACAGGGCCGACGAGTGGGTCTGATGGCCGGATATTCAATGGCAATTGTGGGTGGGTTAGTTGCTGGGCTCGGAGTTGAATTGCAGTCACTTACGGTATTTCTCATTGGACTGTTCTTGTTCGGTAATGGTCAATCTGCAAATTTGCTATCTCGTTATGCTGCAACCGATCTCGCAGAGCCCACTGAACGCGGTGCGGCAATGAGTCGTATTTTGTTCGCATCAACCTTTGGCGCAGTGTTCGGGCCATTGCTCATTCGACCGGCAGAAGAGCTCGGCAAAGCGGCCTTTGGTTGGAATCAGTACACAGGACCGTGGGTGTTCTCGGGTCTTTTCTTTCTCACATCGTTGATCAACGTCTCGCTGCGACTGAAGCCTGATCCACTGGTCGTTGCCGGTGGTCTACGTAGTCAGCAGAAACTCGATGTCAATGGTGTGGCAAGTCCAGGTGTAAAAGTGTTGTCGTTCCTTAAATCATCACCAAAAACTCGGCTCGCGTTTTATGGGATGATGATTTCTCACATCACCATGGTTGCGGTGATGACGATGACCCCGGTTCACCTGAGGCAACATGGACATGAGACGGTGAGTGCGTACATTATTTCGCTACACATTGCAGGAATGTATGC
>LIAZ01000146.1 GCA_001438985.1 Acidimicrobium sp. BACL17 MAG-120823-bin42
GGCGATGGGTATTGGGGCACTCTGTCGAATGGAACATCGAGGTGCCACTGGAGCCGAAGTTGAAACGGGTGACGGAGCGGGCGTGCTCATCCAAGTACCGCATAAGTTTCTTGCTGCGGTGGCGCAATTTCCGTTGCCCCAAGTTGGTGCTTACGGCGTGGGCATGGCGTTTCTGCCAACCGATCTTGGGCATCGTTCGTCGGCGCAATCTGCAATTGCACGCATCCTGAACGAAGAGCGCCTAGAGCTACTCGGATGGCGTGAAGTGCCCGTGAATCCCGATTGCTTAGGGGAAAGTGCGCGACGCGTCATGCCGTACTTCTCACTGATGTTTGTACGTGGTGTCGATGGCGAAAGTGACATTGATCTTGACCGTTTGTTGTTTATCGCACGCAAGCGAATTGAACACGAGCTTTCTGCCGACGAACAAACATATTTTCCATCATTGTCAGCGCGCACGTTGATTTACAAGGGCATGTTGACTACGCCTGAGCTCGCACAGTTCTTTCCCGATCTCATTGATGAGCGAATTGAGTCGGCCATGGCATTGGTACATAGTCGCTTCAGCACTAATACATTTCCCTCGTGGCCACTTGCACACCCATATCGCTTCATTGCACACAACGGTGAAATTAATACAGTGCAAGGCAATCGAAACTGGATGCGCACACGCGAATCAATGTTGTCCAGTTCGCTACTGCCGGGCCTTGAGCGTGCCTTTCCTATTTGCGCAATGGGTGGCTCTGACTCGGCATCGTTTGACGAAGTGCTCGAGTTGTTGCATTTAGGCGGTCGTTCCTTGCCCCATGCAGTGTTGATGATGATCCCTGAAGCATGGGAAAATCACGCCACAATGGACGCACAAAAACGGGCGTTCTATCGCTATCACGCTTCGTTGATGGAGCCTTGGGATGGGCCTGCGTGTATTGCATTTACTGATGGCACGTTGATCGGTGCTGTGCTCGACCGCAATGGACTGCGTCCAAGTCGCTACTGGGTAACTGATGATGACGTGGTGATTATGGCCAGCGAAGTGGGTGTCGTCGAGATTGATCAAGTAAAGATCGTTAAGAAGGGCAGGTTGCAGCCTGGGCGGATGTTGCTAATTGATACGGCTGCGCAACGAATCGTGAGTGATGAAGAAGTGAAAAGCCAACTGGCTGCTGCGGCACCGTATGTGCAATGGCTCGAAGACGGGCTCGTCGAGCTTGCAGACTTGCCTGATCGCGAACACGTTGTATTCAGTCGCGACAGTGTGCTTCGTCGTCAACAAGTGTTTGGTTATACCCACGAGGAATTGAAGATCATTCTTGCGCCGATGGCAAAGAGCGGCATAGAAGCAATCGGCTCAATGGGCACAGACACCCCACTTGCTGTGCTGTCAACACGACCACGATTGTTGTTTGATTACTTCCAGCAACTCTTCGCTCAGGTAACGAATCCTCCGCTTGATGCGATTCGCGAAGAGGTCGTTACGTCGGTGGGCACTGCTGTTGGCCCAGAGGGCAACTTGCTTGATGCCACAGCAGAACACTGTCGACAATTAGTGCTGCCATTTCCAGTTATTAATAACGATCATTTGGCAAAGATCATTCACATCAACGAAGACGGACGATACGCACATTTGCGCAGCCTTGTTGTGAGTGGCTTGTATCGAGTTGCAGAGGGCGAAAGCGGACTGCGCGCCACGCTTGCACAGATTTGTGACGACATCAGCACAGCCATCGATGAAGGTGTTCGCTTAATCGTTCTTTCCGACAGAAACAGCGACGAAGTATTCGCACCGATTCCATCGTTGCTGCTAACAAGTGCCGTGCATCACCATCTCATTCGCACGAAGCAACGCACCAAAGTGGGCTTGATTGTCGAAAGTGGAGATGCGCGGGAAGTGCATCACATGGCATTGCTCGTTGGATTCGGGGCCGGGGCAATTAATCCATACCTGGCATTTGAATCAATTGAGGACATGATCGCTGCTGAAGATGGCAGAGGAATGCATGGCCTCGGTGGAATGGATCCTAAAAAAGCGGTCAACAACTACATTAAGGCTGCTGGCAAAGGTGTGTTGAAGGTGATGTCGAAGATGGGCGTTTCGACCGTTGCCTCATACACCGGTGCACAAATCTTTGAAGCAATTGGATTGAGTAAGTCGCTGATTGACGAGTTCTTTACGGGAACTGTTTCGCGAATTGATGGAATAGGGCTCGAGCATACAGCCATTGATGAAGGTGTTCGCTTAATCGTTCTCTCCGACAGAAACAGCGACGAAGTATTCGCACCGATTCCATCGTTGCTGTTAACAAGTGCCGTGCATCACCATCTCATACGCACGAAGCAGCGGACCAAAGTGGGCTTGATTGTCGAAAGTGGAGATGCGCGGGAAGTGCATCACATGGCATTGCTCGTTGGATTCGGGGCCGGGGCAATTAATCCATACCTGGCATTTGAATCAATTGAGGACATGATCGCTGCCGAAGATGGCAGAGGAATGCATGGCCTCGGTGGAATGGATCCTAAAAAAGCGGTCAACAACTACATTAAGGCTGCTGGCAAAGGTGTGTTGAAGGTGATGTCGAAGATGGGCGTTTCGACCGTTGCCTCATACACCGGTGCACAAATCTTTGAAGCAATTGGATTGAGTAAGTCGCTGATTGACGAGTTCTTTACGGGAACTGTTTCGCGAATTGATGGAATAGGGCTCGAGCAGGTGAGTGCAGAAGTGGCGGCACGTCATGGCGTTGCTCACCCAAGTCGACCTGATCAACGCATCCATCGCAAACTTGAATTGGGTGGCGAGTACCAGTGGCGCCGCGAAGGCGAGCATCATCTGTTCAATCCCGAAACGGTGTACCGACTGCAGCATGCAACTCGCTCGGGTCGCTATGACTTGTTTAAGGAGTACACGCAGGCTGTTGATGATCAATCCAAGGTGTTGACGACGCTGCGAGGGCTCTTTCAGTTTGCGCCCGATCGCACTCCTATTTCGATTGATGAAGTTGAACCCGTTTCG
>LIAZ01000147.1 GCA_001438985.1 Acidimicrobium sp. BACL17 MAG-120823-bin42
CGTGGTGTTTCCATTGAAGTTGCTGGATTCGCAATTGGGCCAGTTATCTCGGCGCTCACTGTTGACGCATTCAATCTTGCGGCGCCATTCATCATCATCACAGCACTCACGATGGTGTTCGGAGTCATCATCTCTCAACTCAACATTTCAGAAACTGCAGTTGAAGATCGAACGGATGAACGGTTTGCGCTCGACCTACTCAAACTACGACCTGTCCTTGGTTCAATCTTGGTGGGACTTGCTCTGTATGTGATGATCGGTGTGTACGACTCGCTGTGGGTCATCATGATGGACGATTTGCAAGCACCCAACTGGGTTGGCAACGCTGGTGTTGCATTGTTTGGCTTGCCCTGGATCTTCTTTGGCACGCTCGGCGGAAAAATTGCTCAGCGTCACGGCCCACTTCGCGTCAGTGCCTTCGGCCTTGCAATGGGAGCGCTGTATATGACGTCGTATGGGTTCTTGTCAATGCCCTATCTCATGCTTGGCATTGGTCTGAGCCAATCGATACTTGATTCACTCACGGTGACTGGCACTGGTATCGCCGTTGCTCAGGCAACACCTCCCGAGCGTCAAGCAGGAGCATCTGGTTTGCTCGGCGGCATGCAAACACTGACCGGCGGCGTTTCTGCTGTCGCAGCAGGAGTTTTATACGAACACTTTGGTCAGGCGTTTGCCTTCTCTGCAACAGGAATCGTGATGGCCCTACTCGTTACCGTCGGTTGTGTGCTTGCAGGCAAACAGTGGTTGCGGAAACCGTCACCCGAACTGGCGTTATTAGGCAGGGCCAGAGAACATTCCACCTGATTTTTCATAGGCGGTGACTGGAGATTTGTCGTCTTCGTAGCGATTGATTTCGGCTCTGCCCACCACATGCCAGTGCACTTCATCTGGTCCATCGGCTAAGCGCAGGGTTCGCTGACCTGCATACAAACGAGCAAGCGGTGTCCATTGTGATATTCCTGTAGCACCAAACACCTGGATCGCTTCATCGATGATCTTGCACACGCGCTCAGGAACCATGGCCTTGACAGCACTTACCCAAATCCGTGCCTCCGAATTGCCCATCGTGTCCATCGCTTTTGCAGCACGCAACACCATCAGTCGCATTGCTTCTAGTTCGATCCGAGCTTTGGCAATGGTTTCCGTGTTCTTCCCCAGGCGAGCAATTGGTTTGCCAAATGCTTCACGTGAAAGTCCGCGGCGAATCATTAATTCGAGCGCGCGCTCGCCTGCACCAATCGATCGCATGCAGTGATGAATACGACCTGGTCCTAAACGAACTTGTGAAATCTCGAAGCCGCGACCTTCACCAAGCAACATGTTTGATGCTGGTACGCGAACGTCACTAAAGCGCAGGTGCATGTGGCCATGCGGCGCATCGTCCTCGCCGAACACTTCCATTGGGCCAAGTATCTGCACGCCAGGAGTATCCATCGGCACCAAAATCTGTGAGTGACGCTTATGTGGTGGAGCATCTGGGCTAGTTAGCAACATACAAATCATGATCTTGCAACGTGGGTCGCCAGCACCTGAGATGTAGAACTTCTCGCCATTGATGAGCCATTCGTCGCCATCAAGCACCGCACGACATTCCAGATTCTTTGCATCAGAGGATGCAACATCAGGTTCGGTCATTGCATATGCCGAACGAATTTCTCCAGCAAGCAGAGGCTTTAACCACTTCTCTTTTTGCTCTGGAGTGCCAACTCGCTCTAAAACTTCCATGTTGCCGGTGTCCGGTGCACTGCAATTCATTGCTTCTGACGCAATGGGGTTCTTGCCAAGTTCTACAGCGATGTATGCGTAGTCAAGATTGGAAAGACCTTCACCGGTTTCGGCATTTGGCAAGAAGAAGTTCCACAATCCTTTTGCTCGCGCTTTGCGCTTGAGTTCTTCCAATACTTCAAGCTGACCTTCGCCATATTGCCAGCGATCGGGTCGCCCTTCGCCCAACGCAAAGTACTTTTCAGTCACTGGTTCTACTTCGTTAGCAATGAATTCTTTTACTGCGTTGTACAACGGCACTGCTTTTGCCGACATGGCCAAGTTCATTGCGTCGTCAGTGGTGATTCCTGAGTACATTCCGGGAGCGGGCATGCCCCCACGCTACCCCCCGACGGATTAAGAGGTCTTAGTTGAGGATGACTAAAGGAATCTCCCGGTCGGTTCGCTGCTGGTACCCCGCATAACCCTTGTATCGCTGTTCAACAATGGGCCACATACGCGCACGTTCTTCTGTTGATGCCGTTCGTGCCGTCATCATTTTGTGTGGTCCACCTTTGTAGCGGACTTGCACTTGTGGATTGGCCACCAAATTGACGTACCACGCAGGATGAAAATCGTCTCCACCACGTGAGGCAACGATCACGATGGATTCACCTTCTTGAAGTGGTGACGTCAACATGCAACTGCGGGGTTTACCTGTCTTCCGCCCAATAGTGGTCAATTCGAGAACTGGCATGTTTCCAGCCGTCCAACCCGCTTTGCCGCGCGATACACCAAGAATCAAACGGTGAATGGCGTTCATTGACTTCAACGCAAAATTGCTTGGCATTGCACACCCCTTCAGTTGGCTACCGAACTTACAAAGATCGTAGTCTTGCCAGCATGAAAGACATCTTCTCGCTCAAAGGCAAAGTTGCACTCGTTACTGGAGGATCGCGCGGAATTGGCGCCATGATTGTGCAAGGTTTCCTTGAGCACGGATGCTCACGGGTATACATCACTGCCCGCAAGGCAGCACAATGTGACGCTGCGGCGAAAGAGCTTTCTCTGTATGGCGAGTGCATTTCGATCCCTGGGGATGTTTCAACCCAAGAAGGCATTGCTGCACTGGCAAAGGAAATTGCACAGCGCGAACCAAAGCTTGACATCTTGGTGAATAATGCAGGTGCGGCATGGGGTGCAGATTTTGATGAGTTCCCCGAAAGTGGTTGGGACAAAACGGTTGATCTCAATATGAAGACGCCA
>LIAZ01000148.1 GCA_001438985.1 Acidimicrobium sp. BACL17 MAG-120823-bin42
ACGAGACCAGCAATGGTTTTGGTGATGCGTGACATGGGGTGGCTCCTGAGTAGGCGGCTCAACCGGGGGGCGGTTGAGCCGGATTGTGGGGGCATTGCGTGCGAGGGGACTCGCTATATGTCAACTGTGTAACAGTCTATGTCACGGAACTGTAATAAAGGGGTCATGCGCGGTTTCGTCTCGCCATCCCCGCCAAAGCCTGTAAACATGGGGTTATGGCCGCATCACCAACATCTCCTCAGGGCATGGGGGTGGTCATTTTGGCCGCAGGTGGCGGAACACGTTTTGCTGGCGCCTCCCACAAATTGTTGACCATGGTTGCAGGAAAGTCGGTGTTCGAGTGGGCTCTCGAACACGCCATTGCTGCCCGCGTGGGCCCTGTTGCCGTGGTTTACGGGGCCGTCACACTTCCGCCCGCACCCGCTCGACAATCGGTCACCTACATTCACAACGAGCACTGGCAGTCGGGCATGGCCAGCTCGGTGCATTGCGGATTGTCGTGGGCAGTTGATCACGGGTTAACCAGCGCGTTGATCGGGCTCGGCGATCAGCCGTGCATTCCACCGTCGGCATGGCAAGCAATTGCCGCATCGCCTTCCCCTCTTGCCGTTGCCACCTACAACGGCGTGCGCGCAAACCCCGTCAAACTGCATGCAGAGTTTTTCTCGCGCGTTCCGGCAACCGGCGACGAAGGTGCACGGTCGCTGCTTCGCGCATATCCCGAACTAGTTGCTGAAGTACCCTGTAAAGGCTCGGGAATTGATGTCGATCGCATTGAAGACATTGATCGCGTGGCCGCCCTTATTCACGAAAGCTGAGTTTCAACTATGGATCTGAATCACGAATTTGCTGTCAATGTTCCGATCGATCAGGCATGGCAGATTCTTACCGACCTCGAGCGCATTGCGCCGTGTCTGCCTGGCGCGCAACTTACAGAAATTGAAGGCGACACGTACCGCGGCCAGGTCAAGATCAAAGTTGGGCCAATTCTTGCCCAGTTCAAAGGTCAGGCAAGTTTTGTCTCACGCGATGACAACGCACATAAAGCAACGCTTAAAGGTGAAGGTCGTGACACCACCGGAAAAGGCAACGCGTCGGCAATGATCACCGCCGAACTCACATCGATAACCCCAACATCAACGAAGTGCACGGTGCATACCGATCTTTCGATTTCCGGAAAAGTTGCCCAGTTTGGTCGTGGTGCACTTGCCGATGTCAGCGACAAATTGCTTGCCCAGTTTTCCGAAAATCTCAACCAACTGATTGCGGCATCGCCAGCAATCGCACAGCCAACAGCGCAAGTTGCAGTGGAAGCAACAGCAACTACCGAACCGCAACAACCTGTTATTCGCAAAATTGATGGACCAGAAGTTGCTCCACTCAACTTGTTAGATACCGCGGGCTCAACCATTGCCAAGCGTGCGATCCCTGCAGTCATTGCTCTTGCGGTGTTGGTATTTGTCCTTGTCAAGCTCTTCTAACTCACCCAGCGCTACAGATACCGCGCGAATCACCGAGTTACTCGGGCGAACTCCGCAGGGACAATTCGAAATTGTTGTGCGCGCACACGACGGTGATCCTGTTGTCTTACGCAATCAGCCACTGCTCCCTGATGGGACGCCCATGCCAACGCTGTATTGGCTATGTGGTGCACGCGAAAATGTGTTGGTGGGTCGCCTTGAAGCAACAGGTGGCGTGAACCAAGCCGAAGCCGAGATCGACCCGCAACTCATTGCCGATGCCCACGAACGTTATGCAGCCGAGCGCGACGCCCTAATCCCCACAGATCACGGTGGGCCGCGCCCATTTGGTGGCGTTGCAGGCACGCGCATTGGCGTGAAGTGTTTACATGCACATTTTGGTTGGTGGCTGGCTGGTGGCAACGACCCCATTGGTCAGTGGGTTGCTGACAAACTCAGCATTTCGCGGTCGATGTATCAACTGGCATCACAACAAGCCGTTGCTGCAATTGACATTGGCACCAACTCTGCCAACCTGCTCATTTCCGACGCACAGGGCAACGACATTGTCCGCGAGGTTCATGTAACGGGCTTAGGTCGCGGTGTTGCACACACCAACATGTTGAACGATGAGGCAATCGCACGAACCATTTCTCGCCTCGAACAGTACGCAGCCATCATCGGCCAGCACAACGTGCGCACAATCCGCGCAACTGCAACCGAAGCGTGTCGTCGTGCAACAAACGCAGAATTGTTTTTGCAACAAGCAGAAAATGTGTTGGGCACTCGCCCTGTCATCATTGCGGGCACAGAAGAAGGCCGGCTCGCCTACTCAGGTGCGCTAGCGCATCTTCCGCAACACGACGGCATCACGCTGGTCATTGACATCGGTGGTGGCAGCACCGAAATCATGATTGGCGAACAGTCGTTGCAACATGCCGTCAGTTTTCCTGTTGGCACTGTGGTGCTCACCGAAAGCCACCTTCGCCACGACCCTCCTCGCCCAGAAGAACTCACCAATGCCATTGGCGTTGTCACCGACTTCATGGACGACCTGATTCGCGATCACCCCGAGGTGCTCACTGCAACACGGGTGGTGGGTGTTGCGGGCAGCATCGTGACCATTGCTGCAGTCGAAATCGGGCTCCCCGCATTTGACGCCACAGCCTTGCACGGCGCGCACATGACCCGAGAAAATGTTGAAGAGGTATTCCGCACGCTGGCCACCGAAACGCTTGCCGACCGCACATTTAACCCTGGCCTACCCGCAGACCGCGCCGATGTGATCGTTGGCGGTTGCTGCGTTCTTGTTGGAGTTATGCGCAAACTGCGGATACCTGAAATCATGGTGTCGGTGAACAACTTGTTGGATGGTGTGGTGCGTGAAGAATTAGGTCTGTCATGACCGGATACTCGCGACCCATCGGCCACCCAGCGGGAATCATTTCATCCAAAGGCCCGCTTCGATTGTTTGGCCGGCGCATCATGCTTC
>LIAZ01000149.1 GCA_001438985.1 Acidimicrobium sp. BACL17 MAG-120823-bin42
GCAACATCTATCTGTAACTCGCCGACAGGGATCCACGAGAACAACCTGACGACTTGATGACGATCTTCTTCATCACGCGACAACAAATCGAAGTACACACTCACCGCAACGATGAACGAAGCAAACGGCATGGCAGCTGCCAGCCAGCCAGATTTCGGTTCGCCCAAACGGCGACCAAGCACCATGATGACCAGCGCACCAAACAGCGGAAACGCCGGCAGCAACCACAACATGTCTGTCATCACTACCCCTTCAGTTCCGCAAGATCATCAACGTTGATACCACTGCGGCGGCGCATGATGGAAACAATGATTCCGAGTCCCACTACAACTTCGGCGGCAGCAACCACCATCACGAAAAACACGATGGCTTGACCATTGATGTCGGCCATTGCTCGTCCAAGGGACACAAACGTGAGATTGACCGCATTCAACATCAGTTCAATACACATGAACATGACAAGTGGATTACGACGAACCAAAACCCCCATAGCGCCAATGGTGAACAGCACAGCCGCCAGCACGAGGTACCACGTTGTTGTTGGAGCAATCACTAAGGACAACATCAAGCAAGACCCTTACCCGTACGACGGCGAGCCAACATCACGGTTCCAACAACCGCTACCACCAACAACACAGAGGTGATTTCGAAAGCAAATACATAGTCCGAAAAGATCGTGTTCGCGAGCTGCTCAATATTTGCATCTGGATTATCTCCAGCAACTGGGTCTGCAATTCCGTCACCGCGTACGCGCAACACATCGGCACTGCTGACCACCGCTGCCGACAACAAACCCACCATGCCCACACCAACCAGTGCCGCAATCCAACGCTGTGACGCAAGCGGCTCAACTCGCAAATCTTCTGCTTTATCGACCCCAAGCAACATGATGACGAAGAGGAACAAGATGACAATTGCTCCGGCATAGACAATGACTTGCACCGCAGCAAGGAACTCTGCGCTTTGAGCAACAAACAACACCGCAATACCAAACAGCGTCAACACCAAACTCAGCGCAGCATGAACAGGGTGCTTGCGAAAAATAACGCCAAGCGCACCGACCAGCACCATAATTGAGGCGCAGGTAAAGACAAACAATTCCATTTAGTTGTCGCTCTTTTCGGGAGCACGAACGCCATAACCCAGTTCGCCGCTCCAACCAACAACTCCATTAAACGATGCATCGCCCGAAGGTGCGGTAGCCCGCATCCACGCCGAAGTATTCACATCTTCACCTGGACGCCAGTCTTCCCATGGCAGATGCTGTGGTTTACCATCGTCGCCCACCAATAGTTCGGTTTTGGTATAGATGGCGTCTTGGCGATTAGTGAACGAAAACTCGAACAGTTTTGATTCGGTGATTGCCTCAGTTGGGCATGCCTCAACACACAAGTCGCAGTGGATGCAACGCAAATAGTTGATCTCGTATATCCATCCGAATCGTTCACCCGGTGACGTTGGGTTTTCTGGATTGTTGTCCGCACCACGAACGTGAATGCACTTTGCCGGACACACAGCAGCACACAGCTCGCATCCGATGCATTTTTCCATGCCGTCTTCATAACGATTCAACACATGGCGACCATGCAAGCGCTCTGGCTTTGGAATCTTTTCATCCATCAGCTCGGCACGCTTGCTCACTTCGCCCGTTTTTGACTTTTTTAACGCGCGACGTCGTACTCGACCACCCGAATACTGAGTTGTCACCTGATTTTTACCGCCGCGTTGACGCGCAGTGATCAAGAATCCACCGAAATAGCCCATTAGAACATCGACCCTTCAGTCTCGCGTTGCTTCGCACTCACACTAAACGAACGTTGCAGCAATGCGTAACACACCACAAGCACAAACACCGATACTCCCGTAACGACAATTGTGTTCCAGCCTTCATTGCGACCAAGACGTTGTGCCGACAACAACATAAACCAACCAAGCGATGCAGGAATTAATACCTTCCATCCAAAGTTCATTAACTGGTCGTAACGGAACCGTGGAAGCGTTGCGCGTAGCCACACATAGGTGTATAGGAACACCAATGTCTTCAGCAGCAACCACACGGAGCCCTCAAAATCATTCGGGATCAACGGTATATCCAACACGGTGTTTCCAAATGCGATCGGTTGTGGGCCACCAAAGAACAACGTCACCATCAATGCACTCATCGTCACGGTATTCATGAACTCTGCAAGAAAGAACAGTGAGAATCGAATTGATGAGTACTCCGTGTTAAATCCACCCACCAATTCTTGTTCTGCTTCTACCAAGTCAAACGGTGGACGATTAAGTTCGGCTGTTGCTGCGATAAAGAAGATGATGAACGGAACAACTCCGGTGGATACCACGTTCCAATTGCCAATTGATGACTGCGACTCTACGATGCCACTCGTTGAAAAAGTGTTTGATACCAAAATCACAGCACCCAATGAAAGACCTAACGCTGCTTCGTAACTGACCATCTGTGCCGAAGCACGAACCGAACCAAGCAGCGGATATTTAGAACCACTTGACCAACCTGCCAGCATGATTCCATAAACGGCAATCGCAGAGATTGCAAGCGCAAACAACACTCCCACGGATGGATCAGCAAGCTGAATCCGTGTCTCCTGTCCAAACCACGTGACGATGCCGTTGTTGCCATCACGGAAATCGCCACCCAATGGGATAATCGCGAACGACAAAAACGCAGGAACGAAGGACAGGAACGGCGCGATCTTGAAGACAAATGGATCTGCGCGATCAGGAACAAGATCTTCTTTAAAGAACAATTTGATTCCATCGGCAAGGGTTTGCAGCAATCCGAATGGGCCAGCCTTGTTTGGCCCGATGCGGTTACCCATGCCGGCAACAACTTTGCGCTCAAACCACACCATCAACATGGTGGCAACTAAGCCCGTAACAAAGACCACAAGCACTTTGAGAATGACGATGAGCAATGGTG
>LIAZ01000150.1 GCA_001438985.1 Acidimicrobium sp. BACL17 MAG-120823-bin42
GAAGTGGAATCCGATGGCGGTGTTTATTCAAACATTTCGTCACATGTTGTACGGCGGTGGCTCGCCTCATTGGGGTGAGTTGCTCTATGTGGTGGTGGTGTCAGTTGCAGTGTTTTTTGCGGGTTGGGCAGTGTTTTCTCGCCTGTCGCGACGAGTGGCCGAAGAACTCTAAACGCGCTATTGCACCGTCCACGTTGACGGTATGGAGACAACGCCACTTTCAAACAGATGCTCTTGATGCACATCAAAACGCACCCAGTTTTGGCAGTGGTCGTATTCAGTAGTGCCCGTCGAGTCGGTACAGGTTGCCGAGATGTAATAGGTGCCTTCTAGCAATGGCACATGATCAATCGCAATGCTCATGGTTGATGGCTCGGCGAGCGCACGAATGGGTGGTCGTGCGGTTTGTGATGTGGTTGACCAGACGGTCTCGCCACCGATTTTGGCAATCGATACTGTGATGATTGGCGACACAAGTCGTGTTTGTGGGGTAATCGAAATTTCAATACTTGCTGCATCACGAGTGTTGATGCGCTCAACGGCATGACCATTTGCGTTCAATAGCCGAATGTTGTTGAAGTGTGCTTCGCCCGTACCCCAGCGCTCACGAAAATCAGCATCTCTTTCGGTGTGGGTCGCATAACTTTCACCGGTGTAGGCAGCAATGACATCAGCAGATGGCCCTCGCATCTTCAAGACGCCTTTTTCCAACCAAATTACCTCTTGGCACATGTTTTGCATACTGGCAAGTGAGTGGCTGACAACGATGATGGTTTTTCCATCGCGTCTAAATTCCTCAATCTTTTCAGAGCTTTTACGTTGAAAGGCTTGATCGCCAACCCCAAGCACTTCGTCAATGAGCAACACTTCGGGTTCGACGTGGGTGGCAATAGAAAAACCAAGCCGCACTGTCATACCTGACGAAAAGTTCTTAACCGGGGTATCGATAAAGCGTTCTAAGCCAGCGAATTCGACAATGCTGTCAAATTGTTGGGTGATGTCTTTATGTGACATACCCAAGATCGCACCATTCAAAAAGACATTCTCACGGCCAGACAGTTCGGGATGGAAGCCAGCACCAAGTTCCAATAATCCCGCGATTTTTCCGCGCACAGCAATACGGCCGCGCTCGGGTCGGTAAATGCCCATCAGGCACTTCAACATGGTGCTTTTTCCGGAACCATTTGAACCGATGATGCCGAACGTTGCGCTTTGCTCTACCTCGAAAGAAACATCATTGAGCGCCCAAAACTCTTCATAGCGTGCGCGTCGGCCGCGAAGGAATGCCGCTTTGATGTACCGGTTGCGCTCACGGTAGAGTCGAAAGTTTTTTGATACCGAATCAACGGTAATCACTGGTGTAGACATGTGTTTCTATTTTAGCGAGCGTTTGATGCCGAGATGCGGTTGCGCATCTGTATCAGTTGAGCGCGAAGGTTTGCTGGCAGAACTTTTGCATCCCAATTCACAACGAGTGAGTCTGCATGGGCAAGGTAATACTCGCGTTCCTCATCATGCAGTGATGAGTTCTCATACCATGGCAAGTGACGTGCACTGTATGGCGGAGCAGTTCGAAGCGATCGGTGATTGAGGTGGCCTTCACCAGGCCGGTACATCGCAAACGTGGTGTCGATGGGTGAAAAATAGAAGCCAGGGAATCGTTCGTTTCTCCACCACTGGGTTTCCCACTTCACTACCGCGTCAGCGTGGGCATAATGCGATGGCAGGTCATCAATGCGCAACGAGAAACCAACTTTGTCGATATTACGGTGGGTATTTAGTGCCCGTTCAAACACATCAAATACATCGCTTGGGCAGTCTTCGCTCGGCACGACATCGGGATCGGTAACGATGAAGGGTGTGTTGTGGCCAAGTTCAAACACAAGCCCACTGAGCCAAGGGGCGCGGTGGCCAAGATTGATGTCGTTGTAGCGCACATGATGCGGTGACGCTTTGAGATACTCAACAAGCGGTGGATATGTACTCGCATTGTCGCACAACCAAATGTTCTCTTGCCCGTGAGCTTCCAACCATGCCACAAGAAGCGTGAGGTGGCTAACGCGATCGCGAACGTTGATGATGATTGGGTACTGCTTCATTGTGCGGGTGGAGCCTTTTCCTTCAGAAAAGGAACGTATCGAATAAAGCGATTGCCTATTCGATACGCGCGCGATGTTTCAACCTCGGCCACTCGACTGCGCAGCCGATCACGTTGATCGGTCATTGCTGCATAGATGACGCCAAGGTGTTCGAGCTCGGTTGTCGCCGTTGCAAGCGAGCCCTCAAGGTCGTTGCGCTGCTGAACGACTGTTTCAAATCCATCTCGAATGGTGGAAAGCTCTCGCTGGATTTTGATCAGTTCAGCGATTTTGCTCTCGGTATACATGCTGATTTGCTCGTTCTTCATTCGCAAACCATGCGCTTCAGCGAGCAACTCTTTGATTAACTCGTCTCGGTCGTCGCTCTCAGTTGACACGCTTTCAGCATACCCATGTCCCAAACGGCTGTAACTGAAGGGATTTTTCGACGAAGTAGATTGTGGTGTAATGCACATACAACAAGGCGGGCAGCAGACAGTATTCCGGTGGGTTGAATACGGGTACGTTTCGTGCTTGCTGTTTGTGCTTACTCAGGGCCCGGTGTTGTCAATGTGGTTCGAGAGTGAAAAACAGACATCGAAAGTAGCGCTTGCGCCACAACTAGCGACATACATCGCATTCCAAATTCCAGCGATGATGCTTGCTGCACGACAAAAGTATTCACGAGCAGATGTTCAAGGCCCACTCGGACTATTTGTAGCACTATGTTTGTGGTTTCTTGCTTCGTCAATATGGGCAACCAATGGTCAACACACTGCGGTTGAAGCGGTGTCGTTGACGGCCACCTTTATTAGTGGGGTGTA
>LIAZ01000151.1 GCA_001438985.1 Acidimicrobium sp. BACL17 MAG-120823-bin42
CCACATCGTTGCGTTGTGCAATTGCTAAGAACTCGGCGCCAAGCCCAAGGATGCGCGAAGGTTTTTCGAGCAGATCAATGATTGGGGTATTAGCAGTGATCGGTGTGGGAGAGTTGATTGCAGAAATCGTGTTAATCAAGTATGGTTCGAATTCTGGAGCAACCACGTTTTCCCACAACGCAATTAACATTTCATCACTGTTTTCAAAGCGGCTGTAGATCGCACCCGTTGTGAGTGCTGCGCGTTTGGCAACCGAACTGGCAACGATGCCGTCTAACCCGTTGGCGATTGATTCTTGTGTGATTGCCTTCAAGACGGCTGCCGCATTGCGTGTGGAGCGCTCTGAAGTTGCACGACGCACAACTGGTTGCGGTTGGCCTTTGATCATGAGTTGAAATAGGTGATCGCCGGCTCTGGCCGTTCGCGTTCGGGCAATGTGCGTGTGGGCCATCCCAAGTAAATCATCGCGGTGATGTGGGTGCCTTCAGGCCAACCACAGTGTTTTGCTACATCATCGTTTGCACCCTTTGGGCAACTAGACCAAAAACTGCCAAGCCCCATTGCCGTTGCACCGAGTAATAGGTTCTGAATTCCGGCGGCAACCGCATCACGATTTTCTTGCGTTTGCAATTCGGATTCACCTTGGGCGGTGCCAACAACAAGCAACACAGGTGAGCGCATGTATTTCGTGCGAGTCTTTGTCACTTTCAATTCGGTGTCGCCATTGCGTTGCATTGCATCTGCGGTTATTTCTCCAAGACCACGGCGACCCTCACCAGTGAATACTCCAAACAACCAGGGCCATGTTTGCTGATGGTTTGGCGCCCATGCGGCAGTTCGGCACAGAGTATTGATCAGATCGACATCGACATCGCGTTCCTGGTCCATCACCAGTTGAGTGCGACGCGCTACTACCAGAGCGTAGAAATCATCAAACGTCATCACGTCAGGCTATGCCTAGTTCTTATGCAAAGCGGCGTTGAGCCCGCCCCAGCTGCCGGTGCGCTGTACCACTTCAACTGCGCCCGTCAGGCTGTTTCTACGGAAGAGCAAATCGTTTGCGCCAGAGAGTTCACGTGCTTTCACCACTGCGCCGTCTGGCAGTTTTACTTGTGTACCAGCGGTGACATACAAACCTGCTTCGATAATGCAGTTGTTGCCCAGTGAAATACCAAGACCGCTGTTTGCGCCAAGCAAACACTTTTCGCCAACGGTGACCATTTCTTTTCCGCCACCAGAAAGCGTGCCCATGATGGAGGCGCCGCCACCAATGTCGGAGCCATCGCCAACAACAACGCCTGCTGAAATGCGTCCTTCCACCATGGATGCGCCAAGTGTTCCTGCATTGAAGTTGCAGAATCCTTCGTGCATCACGGTGGTGCCACTCGCTAGGTGAGCACCCAGTCGAACGCGACTGGCATCGGCAATACGCACACCACTGGGCACCACGTAATCGGTCATGCGCGGAAACTTGTCGACGCCATTAACCACCAGTTGGATGCCTTGTTTGAGTTGGTTGTAGCGCACGTCTTCAAGGGCATCGAGCGCAACTGGCCCAATGGATGTCCAGGCGACATTGGCGAGCAAACCAAATGCGCCATCTAGGTTGACGGTGCGTGGCTTGGCAAGTCGATGCGACAGCAAATGCAAACGCAAGTACACATCGCTTGCACTCGCTGGTGCTGCCGTGGTGTCGATTGCGAGTGCGATGGGAACAAGTGCAACACCACGTCGCGGGTCGGTATGGGTGTGTGATTCGGTTGGCGTTCCTGCAGGAACTGCATCACCCCAACCGAGATGGCGGAAGTAGGTATCGAGTGTGATTCCGTCTGCGGCAACGGTGGCAATGCCAACGCCCCATGCATGTGTGGTGCTCATCGTTATTTCGCCTCTGGTCGAAGAGTAGGGAACAAAATGACATCTTTAATGGTGCCTGCATCGCTGAGCAACATGACCAAGCGGTCAATGCCGATACCAAGTCCTGCGGTGGGCGGCATTCCAAACTCGAGTGCGCGCAGGTAGTCCTCATCCAGGCTGCCTGCTTCGTGATCGCCGGCTGCTTTGGCCAGTTGTTCATCTTCAAAACGCTTGCGCTGTTCGATTGGGTCGTTCAACTCGCTGTAGCCGTTGGCAATTTCGCGGCCGCCAATGAACAGTTCAAATCGCTCGGTGAGATGCGGATCATCACGGTCTTGGCGAGCGAGTGGCGAAATCTCAATAGGGTGATGCGTAACAAACGTTGGGTTGACCAAATCTTTTTCGCACAGTTCGGCAAAGATCTCTTCGATTACTCGGCCAGAACCCCAATGCTTTTCAATTTTGATGTTGTGTTTGGTTGCTATTTCGCGCACTGCTGCAACGTCCATAGATGGGTGCAGCGTTGTGCCGGTGGCTTCGCCTGCCAAATCAATCATGCGCGCTTTGCGCCACGGTTGTGCCAAGTCAAACTCGTTGCCCTGAATCATCACGGTGGTGGTGCCACGAGCATCGCGCGATGCATTGGTGATCAGCTCTTCGGTCAGTGCCATCACTTCGGTGTAGTCGCCAAACGCTTGGTAGCTCTCCATCATCGTGAACTCGGGGTTGTGGCGCGTGGAGATTCCTTCGTTGCGGAACACGCGGCCAATTTCAAACACACGTTCCATGCCGCCAACGATTAATCGCTTGAGGTGTAACTCGAGTGCAATGCGCAAGAACAGTTGCATGTCGAGTGTGTTGTGGTGGGTGATGAATGGGCGAGCGTGTGCACCGCCTGCTTCCATGTGCAGAACTGGTGTTTCCACTTCGATGAACTTGTTGTCGTGCAACGTTTTGCGGAAACTGGCAATCGTGGCGTGACGAATCTCAAATGTGCGGCGTGCCTCTTCGTTGATGATCAGGTCGGCGTATCGCTGGCGATAGC
>LIAZ01000152.1 GCA_001438985.1 Acidimicrobium sp. BACL17 MAG-120823-bin42
TCGGTAGGAACGTTGTGGTCTTCGGTGGCCACAGTGAGATCGGGGCGGCGCACGGTGCGTCCATTAATACGTAGGCCATCAAATGCCTGTGGGCTGGTTACTTCGTGCACCAGATGAAGGTCGATGTAGAGCAGATCGGGTTCGCCGGGTGCGCTTTGCACCACATGGCGATCCCATACTTTTTGCGGAAGTGTGAGGGGCTTGCCTGCGGAATTGGCCATTCCTCTATTCAACCGTAATTTGCCGTAAATGGCTCAATTCAGTGTCCGTTTATGGGGCGTAAGCCACACATCGGGGCATGAAACAACACACACTTAGTCCAGTCACGCTTGCAACCTGTGTCGAACACAGCTTGCACTTATCTCTCGATGGTTTCGATCTCTCGCGAGCCCGCCTGTATGGCATCAGCATCGTTGATGAAGAGGGGGCAACACGAAACGAAGATGGTGCGTTGCGCATCACGTTTCTTGCCGAACATGGCGACGTGTATGAGTTGTTAGAAGCACAAACGAGCGCAATTGTTCGCATGTTTGACGCCGCTGTCGTATTGACATGCGGGTGGGCGGCACCAATTCGCGATGAAGACGACGACGATAATGAAACGTCGGTGCCACCAAGCCAACACCCCGAACGGCGCAGAGTGCGACTTGTTGTGGTGGTGGGCGATTGCGGAGTGGGTTCGGTGCTGCGATTTGCCGACACCCCCAACGATGTTGTGACCGACGCTGGCGCTGCTCGCGGAAGCTTGGCTGATGCAGTTACCAACATGTGGTTTGATAGCCCAATTAACGTGGCTCAAGCAGGGCAGGATTCGGCTTTGCAGGACTAGCCGATAACTTGAAGATGTGAGTTCGCACATCGCACACGGTGTTGATTATGGAGTGAAGTCTGCCTGGGCTGACGAAGTGCGTGCGCTAGCCAAAGAACGCGATGCGGTGATCTTGGCGCATAACTATCAGGTTCCAGAGATTCAAGAAATTGCTCATCATGTCGGTGACTCACTTGCATTGTCGCGCATTGCTGCTCAGGTAGATGCGAGCACGATCATTTTTTGTGGTGTGCACTTTATGGCCGAGACGGCAAAGATTCTGAGTTACGACAAGACCGTGATCATCCCCGATGCTGCAGCCGGATGTTCGTTGGCCGACACGATTAATGCCGAACAGTTGCGTGCATGGAAAGCCGAACATCCCGGAGCAGCGGTGGTGAGTTATGTCAATACCACGGCAGAGGTAAAAGCAGAGACCGACATTTGTTGCACGTCGTCAAATGCGGTTGATGTAGTGCAATCAATCCCTGCTGATCAAGAAATTTTGTTCTGCCCTGATCAATTTCTGGGTGCACACGCACAACGCGAAACCGGTCGTACAAACATGCACATTTGGATGGGCGAGTGTCACGTGCACGCTGGCATCAACGGCCAAGATTTGAAGAACATGATCGCTGCAGAGCCAGAAGCAGAATTGTTCATTCACCCCGAATGCGGCTGTGCAACTTCGGCAATGTATTTGGCGTCAACAGGTGCTGTGCCCGCAGAGCGCACGCACATACTTTCCACTTCTGGCATGATCACCGCTGCGCAAAACACCCACGCCAAGAAGGTGCTCGTTGCAACCGAGACCGGCATGTTGCATCAGTTGCGCAAAGCAAATCCGCTAGTAATTTTTGAGCCAGTCAACAGGGCAGCTGTGTGCAAGTACATGAAGATGATTACCCCCGAGAAATTGCTTCGTTCGTTGCGTGACGGCAACGACGTCGTTGATGTACCCCGCGACATCGCTGATCGTGCCCGTGCATCGGTTGAGCGCATGATTGCAATTGGTACACCGTCGCGAACAAAGGAATAGTCACGGTGCCGACACGTTCGCGCGTACAACAGGTAGCCGTGAACTTGCCCACACAATTGCATGCCCCCGAGGTTTCGTGGACACGCGAAGTTGACGTAGTGGTGTTGGGGTCTGGTGCTGCCGGGCTCGCTGCAGCGCTCGCCGCGCGACCAGTGCGCGACGTACTGATCGTCACCAAAGACACCCTGGATGCGGGCAGCACCGCATGGGCACAAGGTGGCTTGGCCGCCGTGCTCGACCCTGCCGACACATTTGGTGAACACGTGCGAGACACACTTGATGCAGGCGCAGGACTGTGCGATGAAGCTGCAGTTACCTCGCTTGTGCGCGATGCCCCTACAGCAATTCAATATCTCGAACTGCTTGGTGCAGCGTTTGATCCTGGCAGTGATGGGTTGCGTGCGTTGACTCGTGAAGGTGGCCATTCGCGGTCGCGAATTGTGCATGCGGGCGGGGATCAGTCGGGTGCTGAAGTGCAACGAACGCTGGACATGAATGCAATTAACGCAGGTGTTGAAGTGATGGACCATGCGTTTGCACTCGACTTGGTGTTTGGAAAATCAAACGGAGGCCGACGTCAAATTGCGGGTGTACGAATTGCCAAACTGGACGAACACGGCAACGTGGAAAGTGTTGGTGTTGTCAAAGCGCTCGCTGTTGTAATTGCAACAGGCGGATACGGGCAAGTGTTTGCCAGCACCTCGAATCCTCCCGCAGTAACCGGCGATGGACATGCGCTTGCCTTGCGTGCGGGATTGACATTGCGCGATCTCGAGTTTGTGCAGTTTCATCCAACCGTGTTGTGGCATCCCGCCGATTCGAGCCAACAACAAATGCTGATCAGTGAAGCAGTGCGCGGTGAAGGCGCAGTGCTGTTTGATGCAGCGGGCGAACGAGTCATGGTCGGCGTTCACGCACAAGAAGATCTTGCGCCTCGCGATGTTGTGGCTTCTGCAATTAGTGCACGAATGGCGCAAGCACCTGCAGGCGTTGATGATCATGTGTATTTGGATGCAACCAAGATTGACAACTTCGCAGAGCGGTTTCC
>LIAZ01000153.1 GCA_001438985.1 Acidimicrobium sp. BACL17 MAG-120823-bin42
TAACCCGATTCGGTGATGATCAAAATTGCGGAATCATCCTTGGCCACATCACATGACACCACTTCATCTGTGGCGCGCAACTTCATTCCACGCACACCCGCTGCAGAACGACCCATTGGTCGAACGCCCTTTTCTGAAAAGCGAATGGTTTGTCCGTCGCGCGTCACCATGAATACGTCATCGCTACCCGAGGTTTCAATTACACGTACGAGTTCGTCCTTGGGACGCAGCTTCAATGCAATGAGACCATCGCGGCGACTTGAGTCGTATTCGTTGAATGGTGTCTTCTTGACTTGCCCTTCTTTGGTTGCAAAGAACAAGAATCGTTCGCCTGGGAACTCGCGCGTATCAATGATTGCCTGAATGGTTTCACCTTGGTTGAGTGGCAAGAGGTTGACAATCGGAATACCTTTTGCTGTTCGCTCACGCTCGGGAATTTCGAGTCCACGCAGGCGATACACCCTGCCGCGATTAGAAAAGAACAGCAAATACGAGTGCGATGTTGTAAAGATCACATTGCTGACAATGTCATCAGACTTCATCTTGGCACCGCTTACACCGCGGCCACCGCGGCCTTGGGTGCGGAACGAGTCTGCGGATACGGCTTTGATGTACTGCGCCTGTGTCATCACGATGACGAGTTCTTTGTTGTCGACCAAGTCTTCAACACTCATTTCGCCAACATCGGCGGCAATTTTGCACACGCGAGGTGTGGCAAATGCTTCGCGAACTGCAGTGAGTTCTTTAGAGATGACTGCACGCAACTTGGTGTCTGAGTTGAGGATCGATTCGAGCTCCTTGATTCTCGCGAGCACGTCTTTTTGCTCGGTTTCAAGGTCAATTCGTGACAACCTGGTGAGTTGGCGCAACTGCATATCGAGAATGTCGATTGCTTGACGCTCGGAGAAGTTGTATTTCTTGCCCATCAATGCAGCCTTTGCAGATGCTGCGTCTTCGCTTGCGCGAATGAGTTTGATGATTTCATCAATCACGTTGAGCGCCTTGAGGCGACCTTCAAGAATGTGATTGCGGTCAGTCGCTTTTTGTAAACGGAACTTGGAGCGACGCGTCGTCACTTCGATTTGGTGATCAACATAACCAACAAGTGCATCACGCAAATTCAGTGTTCGTGGAACACCGTGCACAAGGGCCACCATGTTCACGGGGAAGCTTGTCTGCAATTGTGTAAGTTTGAACAAGTTGTTCATCACCACGTTGGAGTTTGCGTCGCGCTTCAACGTAATTATCAAGTTTGTTTGACCGCCTGATGAGTTGTCGTTGACATCGGCAATTCCGTCAAGATCTCCGCCGTCTACCAATTCTTGAATACGAGAGGCGATTGCTGAACAACTGGCTTGATACGGAAGTTCGGTAACCACGATCAGCATCTGGCCGCGCTTGCCTTCTTCAATACTCACTTTGGCGCGCATCTTGATGCTGCCGCGACCGGTTTGGTATGCGTCCTTAATTCCCTCACGACCAAGAATGAGTCCGCCCGTTGGAAAGTCGGGGCCTTTCACAAACTTCATGAGGTCGCCCGTTGTTGCTTCTGGGTTATCAATTAAGTGAAGTGTTGCATCAACCACTTCGCCCAAGTTGTGTGGCGGAATGCTGGTGGCCATACCCACAGCAATGCCTTGGCTGCCGTTCACCAAAAGGTTAGGAAAACGTGCTGGCAAGACGATTGGTTCTTCTGCAGTGCCGTCGTATGTGGCAATGAGATCGACCGTGTCTTCGTCGATGTCTGCAAGCAATTGCATGGCGAGTGGGTGCAAACGAGATTCGGTGTAACGACTGGCCGCCGGACCAAAGTCTGGTGAACCGTAGTTTCCGTGGAAATCAATAAGTGGATGACGCAGCGAAAATGGTTGCGCCATGCGAACCAACGCGTCGTAAATGGCGCCGTCGCCGTGCGGGTGATAGCGCGCCATGGTGTCGCCAGTAACGCGAGCGCACTTAACGAACGGTCGGTCGGGACGGAAACCCTGTTGATCCATGTCCCAAATGATTCGGCGGTGAACTGGCTTTAATCCGTCGCGAACTACTGCAATGCCTTGGCTGCCGTTCACCAAAAGGTTAGGAAAACGTGCTGGCAAGACGATTGGTTCTTCTGCAGTGCCGTCGTATGTGGCAATGAGATCGACCGTGTCTTCGTCGATGTCGGCGAGCAATTGCATGGCAAGTGGGTGCAAACGAGATTCGGTGTAACGACTGGCCGCCGGGCCAAAGTCTGGTGAACCGTAGTTGCCGTGGAAATCAATAAGTGGATGACGCAGCGAAAATGGTTGCGCCATGCGAACCAACGCGTCGTAAATGGCGCCGTCGCCGTGCGGGTGATAGCGCGCCATGGTGTCGCCAGTAACGCGAGCGCACTTAACGAACGGTCGGTCGGGACGGAAACCCTGTTGATCCATGTCCCAAATGATTCGGCGGTGAACTGGCTTTAATCCGTCGCGAACATCGGGCAATGCGCGGGACATGATGACCGACATTGCATAGTCAAGGAACGAGCGTTCCATTTCGTCTTGCAACTGCACTGGCTGAACCGAGTCGGGGTTGGCAAACAAGTCATCCTGTTTGGTTGGTGGCTTCTTAGGCGGTGCACCGTCTGCTGTTTCTACTACTGGCTTTGATTTATCGCTGCGCGGCGCAACCTTTTTGGCTGCTGCTTTTTTCACTGGTTTTTTACTGGCCATTACACAAGTCCTTTACGCTTCGGTACTCGTTAGAAGTCGAGGTTGCGCACGTCACGCGCATTGGTCTGAATGAATTTCTTTCGGCTTTCTACGTCGTCACCCATGAGCACGCTCATGATGTCTTCGGCAAGTGCCGCTTCGTCAAC
>LIAZ01000154.1 GCA_001438985.1 Acidimicrobium sp. BACL17 MAG-120823-bin42
CATTGAGAACAAACGCAACGGCAAAACAAGCAAGGATGACGTCTCGCAATGAAAGCAAGCTCATGAAGAGGAGTAACGGGCCTGTGATGAATGGAAGATGCCAAACTTTGACGCGCACTTGATGCTGGTTGAGGTACGACTTTGATTGCTGATAGATCAACAGAAGCGCAATTAACTGTGCGAACTTGTTGAGAAGCATTGGGTGAAAACCAATGAGTGAAACTGCATAAACAGGTACCGTAAGTAAATAGCGAAGCCCGATTATCCCTTCTGCGGTCAGGCCCTCATTGGGTAAGTAGAACTCAATTATTTGGCGATGAAATAGTTGGTCATTTGAATAGAACAGCACCTGTCCCTCGCCGTAGCGCGCATAAATCACAATGACGCCCACTAGCCATGCAGAGATGAGGAACAGCTGGTAAAGGTCGGCTTTCCTTGAGCTAGAAATTGCGAGCATGGCGATAACAGCAAATGCAATCGCCTGAATTGAGTAACTCGCGAGTTCATTCATGTATTGCTGTTTACCCTCACAAGATTGAGAGCACGTTCAATTGAACTGCTCGTTACTGGGCCTTTGCCGAGATAATTCTACTAATTGCCCGTCGAGCCCAAGATGGATTCGCCTGTTCCCATTCCCCTAAGTACGTGATTTCTTGAGCCCCGGTGCCTTGTTTGAAATCAAAAACGCCTTTGTTTTTAACTGGATCGATACCACCAAGTTCTAGGAGCGTGCAACCGCGTTGTGCTGCGGCTGAGGCAAGGGCAATCAACGTGCGATGCGAGGAATAGTTCTTCCGACCCTGAGGCGTGGTTACTGCTATGAAGTCCCATGCGTAGTCCTGATGGATGAGCGCGCCACGAATGGAAAGCACATTGCCTTCTTCGTCGTCGAGGCGCACAAGAAGTAACCGATCACCAAATTCATCGAGAACACTGCGGATCTCATCAGCTGACATTCCCAAGGTTACGTTCTTAACTTTCTTGAATTCATCCATGCTTTGATAAGCGTGCTCGAGCACAGTTGGTTCAATGTTTGACCAAATGTATGGAGTCTGGGGTAGTCGTAGCGATCGCTTGTAGTTGCGTTTCCAGTTTCCTGACGTTTTTGCCAACATGGTTTCAGGATCACTATCAACAACGAGCAACATACTGCGTTGAGCTCCAATTGTGTTGTTGCAGCGTTTTAGCCCGGCCTCAAGAAAGCGATGTTGGGCTGCTTCTGTTTCTTTTGTCATCATTCCGCAGCGCAGATACACAACCTTGGCGCCAAGTAATGATTTGAGGGAGGCAACGAATGAGTGATCAAGTAATGAGATATCACCTGCGAACCCACCTGGCGCCCATCCAATACACACACCTAGAGGTGCACGACGAATCAGAATCTGAATGGCAATCTGTGTTGTTTCGGACTTTTTGTCAACTCGGATTACTTCCCAACCAGACCGCACTTTATGACGACCCCAACTCGATGATTGGTACACGCTGTGTTGGCCAAGTCGGGTAAGTGTTGCGTCCCATGTTGCATCGTCACCGGTCCACAACGTCCATGTTGGTGTCATAAAAAATTGACCACCCATATATTGCGGTACATGTGTTCGGCGTTCACGCAAATGGCACCGGGAAGATCGGGCCAGTGAATCACCTCCACAGATAGACCTCGAAGCGATGTGCGAACACGTTCAATTGAACCCTCTGCAGCAATAATTGGATAGCCATAGGGCACCACCGCTGGTGGCAGCGCAGGGAATACATGCGTTATCGGCAGATTAGATAGTCGCTTACCGACAGTGATGTATAAATCTTTTCGTCGCACTGATTCGCGTTCTGGATCAAGGGTTGAGAGCAGTCGTTGAAGCGATTGATGCGGTGCGGTTGGTGCAGGCAACGTCTTCTCACTCGCTGGATCGGATAACGGTATTTTTGATCCAGTGCGGGCTTGTCGATACAGCCGAATCAAAAACTGAAGCAGTGAGAACACGGGGAGATGAGTGCTTCGTTGGATGCGAGTAGAAGCATTCCGGAGAAGCAACCCAAGTGATTGACGACTGTTTGTGAATGGCAGTTGTGGCTGAGCAAGTGCTACGTAGTGAGCATTATTGACATACAAGGCAGCCCCATTTTGCAGACGAAAGGTTTTCCGAATACTTACGATTCCAAGGTCGGTACGCGTCCCAAGTAACTGCCCATCTTCGGTCTTACTCAGAAAGCCATGAGCATTGTCTTCAATAACAACGGCTCCCGTTCTTTGTGAGTACAAGCCAAACGGTTCAAGATCTTGAGGGAAGCCAAAATAGTTGACCGCCAGAACCGCTTTTGCTGGCTGGGCCTGATCGAGGTCACGTGGTGCGAGCGTTGGAGTGACTTCATAAAAGACTGGTTCTGCTCCAAGGGAGTGAATCGAACCCAACACGTCGCGGCAAATGAACTCAGGCACTAGAACACGATCGCCAGATCCACAGCCACTTAACCGCAGGGCCTCAACTAGTGCGTGTCGTGCGTAGGCGAAATATCGAATATCGTGCTTCGGCTCTATGGCTGTAACGCTACTTGTTTTTAGGCGAAATGAGCCCCACAACGGCTAATGCAATAGCCGCGTATAGCCGAACAGATAATGGCCACATGACTAATGATCGAAAGAACTTCTTCAACGCATGACCATGCTTACCGGTTCGATGAAACGATCTGCCTGCACCATATTGGGCAATCGCTAAACGACGCTGTTTCAAGAAGATGTACTTGAGACCGCGGTCTCGTACAAAATGCTTGTCAAGCATTGCCAGTTCGGCACGAAGGTGTTTTTCTAAATTGGCACT
>LIAZ01000155.1 GCA_001438985.1 Acidimicrobium sp. BACL17 MAG-120823-bin42
ACCGTTTCATGCCGATGCACGTCGTCTGCTACTTCCTGCATTTAGTCCTCAGGTAGTTGCCGAGTGGGAACCCGAGATTCGTCGCTTGTGCAACGAACTTATCGACAACATGGGCGACAGCCCAAACGTTGATGCAGCAGTGCAATACGCACAAAACATTCCGGTGTATGTCATTGCTCGCATGTTGGGCTTGCCGCTAGAAGACAGCGACTACTTCCGCGAAACCGTGCACATGGTGCTTGAAGAAATCGGTGCCGAGTTCGGCGAGCGTCAAGGTGGATTTGAAAAGTTAGAAGAGTACCTAACACGGCATGTACAAGATCACATCGACAATCCAAAAGATGATCTCATTGGTTTCTTGCTCAATGCAAGAATTTATGATCAGCCATTGTCACCACAACATGTTGTTGGCACCATCATCTTGCTCATGGTTGCAGGCATCGACACAACATGGAGTTCAATCGGTTCATCCATTTGGCACCTTGCCCAACATCCAGACGATTTAGCTCGTCTTGTTAAAGAGCCCGAGTTGTTGCCAACCGCAATTGAAGAGTTGTTGCGTGCCTATGCGCCAGTGACCATGGCGCGCATCGTCAAAGCAGACGCCGAGATTGGTGGATGCCCCGTTAAACAAGGCGACTCGGTGCTGTTGCCGTTTCCTGCAGCAAACCGCGACCCGCAAGTGTTTCCCGATGCCGACAAAGTAATCATTGATCGTGAAGAAAACCGTCACGTTGCATTCGGCCTTGGCATTCATCGTTGCCTTGGTTCAAATCTTGCTCGACTCGAACTCCGTTTGGCAGTTGAAGTATTTATTCAACGATTCCCACAGTTCCAGTTGGCAGATGCACAAGCGGTCACGTGGAGCCTCGGCCAGGTTCGCGGGCCACGCAAGTTGCCTGTGCGTGTTTTGCAACGCGCATAATTCGTGACGCATTCCCAACCCCCAACCAGTATTGATCTGGAAGGGTTAAACCCCGATCAGCGCGATGCTGTGCTGCACCCCAATGGGCCACTGCTTGTTGTTGCGGGTGCGGGTTCGGGCAAAACTCGTGTACTTACGCAGCGCATCGCGTATCTCATTGCCCACGACGTGCATCCCATGCACATTTTGGCAATCACGTTTACCAATAAGGCCGCACAAGAAATGCGCGACCGAGTTCAGGCGTTGGTTGGCCCAGTAGCCAAGAGCATGTGGGTCAGCACATTTCACTCGGCGTGCGTGCGTATTCTGCGGGCTCAGGCCGAGCATCTTGGTTATCCCAAAACATTTTCGATCTACGACCAATCCGATGCCCAACGCCTGGTGGGTTATTGCATCCGCGACCTAGGTCTCGACCCAAAGCGGTACAGCGCACGCGGCGTGCAAGCGCGCATCAGTTTGTGGAAAAACGAACTCATCATCCCACATGATGCGGCGCAGCAAGTCAACAACAACATTGATCAAAAATATGTTGACGTGTACCGCGAGTATCAAAAGCGTCTTGAGCGTGCAGGCGCAATGGATTTTGATGACTTGCTCACCAATGTTGTGCGCTTGTTCCGCCAGCACCCCGAAGTGCTTCGCGTATACCAAGAGCGCTTCAAACACATCATGATCGACGAGTACCAAGATACAAATATGGCGCAGAATGCGATAGTGGTCATGTTGGGTGCGCTGCATCACAACGTGTGTGTGGTGGGCGACTCCGACCAAAGCGTGTATCGCTTTCGTGGAGCAGATTTCCGCAATATCTTGGAATTCGAAAATGCTTTTCCCGAAGTCACCACCGTGGTGTTGGCTCAGAACTACCGCAGTACGCAAACCATCCTCGATGCAGCCAATGCGGTAATCACCAACAACGAGAGCCGCAAGCCAAAAGACTTATGGACCGACCAGGGGCAGGGTGAAAAGATCGTTCGCTATTTCGCTAACGACGAGTTTGATGAAGCGAAGTGGGTCATTGCGCAACTCAAAGAGCTGCACGACCACGAACATCGCAAGTGGAGCGAATTAGCAGTGTTTTATCGCACCAATGCTCAGAGTCGTGTTCTCGAGGAATCGCTCACATATGGCGGTGTTCCGTACAAAGTTATTGGTGGCACCAAGTTTTATGACCGCCGTGAAATCAAAGACGCGCTTGCATATTTGCGGTTGGCCTCAAACCCACTTGACGAAGTGAGCGTCAAGCGGGTGCTCAATGTTCCCAAGCGCGGCATTGGCGACACCACGGTGGCCAAGGTTGATGCATATGCCAACGAATCGGGCATTTCCTTTGCCTTGGCGCTTCGCCGTGCAAGCGAAGCGGGTGTAGGCGCCGCTGGAGTGCGGGGGATCAATGGCTTCACGCAACTGATTGATGAATGCCAGGCGATGCTTGAAGATGGCCCAGGCGCAGTGTTGCGACATGCGATGGAAAAGAGTGGCTATCTCGCCGAGCTTGTTGCAGAAGACACCGTCGAATCTGCAGGTCGCGAAGAAAACATTCAAGAATTAATCGGTGTTGCAAGCGAGTTTATGCAAGTAGATGAATTTCTCGAACAGGTTGCACTTGTTGCAGACACCGATCAGATTGATTCCGAAAACCATGTCACGTTAATGACGTTGCATTCGGCAAAGGGTCTCGAGTTTCCTGTTGTCTTTATCGTTGGTGTTGAAGAGGGGATCTTTCCTCACAGCCGTGCACTTACCGACCCGGTCGAACTTGAAGAAGAACGCAGGCTTGCCTACGTCGGCATCACTCGTGCCAAAGAACGACTGGTGCTCAGCCACGCATGGAGTCGTAGTCTGTTTGGAAACACCAACTACAACCCGCCATCGCGGTTCTT
>LIAZ01000156.1 GCA_001438985.1 Acidimicrobium sp. BACL17 MAG-120823-bin42
GCTGGAATTTGACGTCATCGTGGGTAGTTACGGCGATGCGTTTGATCGCTATGCAATTCGCCTCAATGAGATTCGTGAGTCCATGCGGATCGTGCGGCAAATTCTTGATCGTGTTCCACGTGGCGACTTCCGTATTCAAGACAAGAAGGTGACACCACCACCACGTGCTCGTATTGATGAGTCAATGGAAGCGCTCATTCACCACTTCAAGATTTTCACCGAAGGCTTCAAAGTTCCTGAAGGTGAAGTGTACGTAGCCATCGAAAGCCCTCGTGGTGAAGTGGGCTGCTACATCGCGAGCGATGGCTCGCCAACTCCATATCGCATGCACGTTCGTGCTCCGTCGTTTGTCAATGTGCAAGCGTTGCCGCACATGATGCGCGGTGGTTTGGTAGCAGATGCCGTAGCGGTGATTTCTTCTGTCGACCCAGTGCTTGGCGAGGTAGACCGATGAGTCGTTTAACCGATGCCAATGTGGTCATTGCCAAAGAGATCATTGCTCGTTATCCACGAGCAAAGTCAGCACTTATTCCGTTGCTCCATTTGTCGCAAGAACAAAATGGCTACATCACTCGTGAAGCAATGGTGCAGCTCGGCGAACTAGTGGGCGTCACTTCGGCCGAGGTGTATGGAACCGCAACGTTCTACGAGATGTTTCGCTTCGAGCCGGTGGGTAAGTACCTCATCAATATGTGCGGCACCATGTCGTGTGCATTGATGGGTGCAGGCGAGCTGATGCATCATGCCGAGCACAAACTTGGTGTGAAAGCAGGTGGAACCACCGATGATGGAATGTTCACACTTGCTCATGCTGAGTGCCAAGCAGCATGCACCGAGGCACCAACGTTGCAGGTGAATTACCGCTACCGCTTCCGTGTTACGCCAACCGACTTTGACACGTTGATTGATGATCTGCGAGCAGGAAAACTTGCCGATGAGATTCCACAGCACGGTGTGTTGGCAAAAGTTCGCCAGCGGATTCCTGCAGGCAAAGGTGTTGGTGCAGTAGCGCCAGAAGATGTCACCGAAGGCCCAGCGTGGCTTGATGGGAAGCCAGCATTATGAGTTCATACCCACACGCACCAGGATTTGTTTCCGGCGATCGCCCAAAGGTGGTGACATCTCGCTTTGAGTACAGCGATTCGTTCACCATTGAGCGATATGTAGCCACAGATGGTTACACCGCGATTCGAAAAGCATTGTCGAAACCAGCAACCGAAGTACATGACGAAGTGAAAGGCGCGACAGTTCTTGGGCGCGGTGGTGCAGGGTTTCCAGCCGGCACAAAGTGGGGGCTGACGCCACAGAACGTGTGGCCTCGATACTTGGTGGTTAATGGTGACGAAAGCGAGCCAGGCACCTACAAAGATCGCCTGCTGATGGAGCGCGACCCACATCAACTCATCGAAGGTTGCTTGATTGCGTGTTACGCAGCCGGCTTGTCGCAATGCTTCCTCTACATCCGTGGCGAGATGGCGCTTGCACAAGAGCGCGTAGCGACCGCACTCAACGAGGCATATGCCGCTGGTTACGTTGGAAAAAATGTTTTGGGTTCAAAGTTCTCGGTCGACATCGTGTTGCACTGGGGAGCGGGTGCTTACGTTGTTGGCGAAGAAACAGCATTAATCGAAAGCCTTGAAGGCAATCGCGGAATGCCACGTTTGAAGCCGCCATTCTTTCCTGCAGCAAATGGTCTGTATGGTCAACCAACCATTGTTAACAACGTAGAGACGTTGGCTAACTTGCCATGGCTAATTAACAACGGAGTCGAGGCGTACACGGCGATTGGAACAAAAACATCGCCAGGTACACGAATGGTTGCAGTGTCTGGGCACGTCAAGCGTCCTGGTGTGTACGAAATCATTAACGGCATCACCACCTTCCGCGATTTGTTGTACGGCGAAGAGTTCTGTGGCGGCATTCGTAACGGCAACGCACTTAAAGCATTTGTTCCAGGTGGCGGCTCTGCGCCATGGTTCACTCCTGATCAATTGGATCTTCCATTTGAAGCAAGCCAAGTAGGGCCAGCGGGTTCGATGCTCGGATCGGGAGCCATCATGGTGATGGACGAAACCACCGACATTCCTGCTGCTGCACTCACGCTGACACATTTCTATGCACACGAATCATGTGGCAAATGCACGCCATGCCGCGAAGGTGGCACATGGTTGGAGCGAATCCTTACTCGTGTTGTCAATGGCACAGGCACAGACGCCGACTTGCAACAGTTGATCGAAGTGGGAACCAGCATTTGCCCGGGCGATTTCCCGCATGCATCAAATGAAGCGTTAGGTCTTGCAGCAGTTCCGTTCCCATACAAGATGACCACGATTTGTTTCGTTGGGCCGTCTGCATATGCGCCAATTCACTCGGCGCTCACGTTATTCCGAAGCGAATTTGAGGCGCGTGTTACTAAGCGCATAACGATTCCTGTTACTGCCGTTGGAGTTGCGCAATGACCACTGTTGATCCAACGAACACAACACCTGTCGATCCAAATGCGGTGAGCCTCACCATTAACGGAAAGTCGGTGTCCGCACGCAAAGGCGACCTGATCATTGCGGCTGCCGACAAAGCAAACGAATTCATTCCTCGCTTTTGTTATCACCCACGCATGGCGCCTGCAGGTATGTGCCGTCAGTGTTTAGTTGAAGTTGAAGGACCACGTGGCCCGATGATGGTGGTGTCGTGCATGACACCAGTTGCTGAAGGACAGGTTGTGCGCACTGAAACTGAGCAGGTGAAGAAAGCACAAGAAGGCGTGCTCGAATTGCTGCTTGCGAATCACCCAC
>LIAZ01000157.1 GCA_001438985.1 Acidimicrobium sp. BACL17 MAG-120823-bin42
AAGGAGTTGCCGCTTGATCAGGCGCCGCCCGGAATGCTCGGACTTGAAACAGCTCTTGGTGTGGTGTTGTCAGTACTTGATTTGACGCCGTTGCAGGTTGCCGAGATGATGTCAGTCCGGCCAGCAAAAATTGCAGGAATTGCTGAGCGTCATGGGATGCTTCCTGAAGTTGGCGGACCTGCCAATCTGTGTGTCGTGGATATGCATCAAGAATGGACTGTTGAGCCAAGGTCGTTGGCAAGCAAAAGCACGAATACACCGTACGTGGGTCGTGTGTTGCGCGGCAAAGTTCGCCACACAGTATTTAATGGTCACGTCGTCGTGAGTGATGGAAAGGCGATGCGATGAGCGTGCGCGAAGGACAGTTGGTGTTGCGCGATGGTTCGGTGTTTGAAGGCGAGCTCATCGGCGCAATCTCGCCTCGGGGCATTTCAAGCGGCGAAGTGGTGTTTCACACTGGCATGACTGGTTATCAGGAAGTAATTTCCGATCCTTCTTACGCCGGCCAAATCATTACCTTCACCACTCCACACATCGGAAACTATGGCACTACACAAGCAGATAATGAGGCGTTTCGAGTTCATGCGCGCGGTGTCATCGTTCGCGAAGAGGCGCGTCGGCACAGCAATTGGCGAAGCGACAGCTCACTCGATGCATATTTGCAATCAATGATGGTCAGTGGGATTGGTGGTATTGATACACGAAGGCTGACGCGCGTGCTTCGTGACACGGGTGCAATGGCAGGAGCATTTGGTAGTGCCGATGAATCAACATTGCTTACTGCCGCGCGCAACGAAGTGGGTACTTCCGGTATCAAACTCGTTGAACAGGTAACTACGCAGCAGCCCTATGTGGTTGGTTCAGGTCATTACAAAGTTGTTGCTTTTGACTTTGGTATTAAATCGACGATTTTGAGATGTTTGAGTGAGATCGCAACGGTCACGGTCGTTCCTGCCTCGACAACCGCAGAACAGGTGCGATTGCTTGCTCCCGATGGTGTGTTTTTATCAAATGGCCCTGGTGACCCTGAAGCAGTTGATGGTGCACCAGAAACCATTCGTGATCTTGTGGTCGGCGGTGTTCCCGTATTTGGCATTTGCTTAGGACATCAACTGTTGTCATTGGCTCTTGGTGGAAAAACGTACAAGCTTCCATTTGGCCATCACGGCGCAAACCATCCAGTGCGCAATCTCAAAACTGGAAGCGTGGAGATCACCAGTCAAAACCACAACTTTTGTGTCGATACCAATTCGTTGCGTGATGTTGCCGATATCACGCATACCAATCTCAATGACATGACCAATGAAGGGATGAAAGTGCGCGATGCACGTGCGTTCAGCGTGCAGTACCATCCCGAAGCTGGTCCAGGACCTCATGATTCGCGTTACCTATTCGATGAATTCCGCCAGATGATGGAGGCGCAGTAATGCCGAGGCGTAATGACTTGCATTCCATCTTGATCATCGGTTCAGGACCAATTGTGATCGGTCAGGCCTGTGAGTTTGACTACTCCGGTACCCAAGCATGTCGAGTACTGAAGGAGGAGGGTTACCGAGTGATCTTGGCTAACTCGAACCCAGCCACGATCATGACCGATCCTGATTTTGCAGACCGTACATATATCGAGCCGCTCACGCCTGAAGTGCTCGAAGCAATTATCGAGCGAGAAAAACCAGACGCTGTATTGCCGACTCTTGGTGGACAAACCGCATTGAATCTGGCCATGGCGCTGTTTGAAAAAGGAGTGGTCGGTGTTCCGGGTACACCCGAATTGATCGGCGCTAATGCGGAGGCCATTGCAACCGCCGAAGATCGCGAGAAATTCAAGCACGCAATGATAGAAATCGGGTTGAAGGTTCCACGAAGTGGAATTGCACACACGGCGCAAGAAGCAGAAGTGGTGTGTGCAGAGATCGGGCTGCCGGTGATCATTCGACCTGCCTACATTTTGGGAGGACGTGGCACAGGAATCGCTCACACCCCAGAAGAGTTTGCGGTTGTTGTTGCTAATGGAATTGCTGCAAGCCCAATCGGCGAGGTGCTGATTGAGGAATCAATTGCAGGCTGGAAAGAGTATGAGTTGGAGGTGATGCGTGATCGTGCCGACAATTGCGTGATCATTTGTTCGATTGAAAACGTTGACCCAATGGGAGTACATACGGGTGATTCGATCACGGTGGCTCCGGCAATGACGCTGTCTGATGTTGAATACCAGCAGATGCGCGACGCAGCATTTGCATGCATCCGCAGAGTTGGAGTGGAAACAGGCGGATCAAATGTGCAGTTCGCGGTCAACCCTGCAAATGGCGACCAGGTTGTCATTGAAATGAATCCTCGTGTGTCGCGGTCTTCTGCGCTTGCTTCGAAGGCGACAGGTTTCCCGATTGCCAAGATTGCAGCAAAACTCGCCGTTGGGTACACACTTGACGAAATTGCAAATGACATCACGAAGATGACTCCTGCAAGCTTTGAGCCGACAATTGACTATGTCGTGGTCAAGATTCCGCGATGGGCATTTGAGAAGTTCCCTGGAACAACTGGAGTGCTCGGCACGCAAATGCAAAGCGTCGGTGAAGCAATGGCGATTGGCCGAACATTCACGGAAAGTTTGCAGAAGGCATTGCGTTCATTAGAGAACGGAAGAATGGGTCTCAACTGCGATCCAGCCGAATTGCAGTATCGAGCACTGTCTGATGAGGAAGTCCTCGTGGCAACAGGTGTGCCTACTCCTGAGCGCTTGTTCTATGTGGGCGAAGCAAT
>LIAZ01000158.1 GCA_001438985.1 Acidimicrobium sp. BACL17 MAG-120823-bin42
TCTGGGGAATGCGTGGCCATGGTTAGTGCGATTGGCCCGTATCCGCAGCCGAGATCAAGAAATGTGCCGCTACGAGGAGGACGCGCTGCGCTATCAATCAATACTTGAGTTCCTTGATCAAGCCCTTTTCGAGCGAACACACCGCTATCGGTTGCGATCACAAGATCGCGGGCCCCAATCCGCAAGCGTATGAAATGGGCGCGGTCAGAATGCGCCGTTGACGGAACCTGGGGGTCTGAAGAGAAGTACTGCCTGTCGCTCATAAGCCTCGCTAGCCTTACACGTTATGTCGAGTGCATCGAACAACAAGGGTTCATCAATCCGCACCTACGGCGATCCTGTGTTAGCCGCAATGGCAGACGAGATCACCAATATTGACGGCAAGTTGATCACACTCGCCGAGGACATGTTTCGCGTGATGTATCAAGCGCCCGGTCTCGGTCTTGCGGGTCCGCAAATCGGAGTGCAAAAGCAGATATTCGTCTATGACGTTGACGATGATCCACAAGTGATCATCAATCCAAAGATTGTTGAGTCCTCTGGTGAATGGGTGTACGACGAAGGGTGTCTCTCAATTCCTGGTATGTATGTAGAGATGCTTCGCCCCAAAAAGGTGCTCGTCAGCGGATTCACGCTAGAAGGTGACGAAGTGCAGATTGAGGCTGACGAATTGCTCGCCCGACTCTTCCAGCATGAGATTGATCATCTCCAAGGTGTGTTGATGTTTGATCGGATGCTCCCTGAGCAACGCGAGCTTGCAATTGTCGAATATGCCAAGGTTGGTGAACGACCAGCCAACGCCGAACCGTTGTATCTGCGACTTTCGTGACAGTAAGTGCGCCTCTGCCGCGTGAGCGTGCCAAGCGCATTGTCTATGTTGGCACTCCCCAGATTGCAGTTGCACCGCTACGCGCTCTCGTTGCTGCTGGGTTTGATATCGCACTGGTAATCACGGGTGTCGACAAACGACGTGGAAGAGGTAGCACCGTTTCACCATGCCCTGTTAAGGAGGCTGCAATCGAAATGGGACTCGTTGTTTCGCATGACATCAATGATGTTCTGTCACTTGATGCTGATGGTGTACTCGGAGTGGTTGTCGCATTCGGATCGATCATTTCGGATCAGATATTGCAACATGTTCCGATGATCAACATTCACTATTCGGCACTTCCGCGATGGCGTGGGGCTGCTCCTGTGGAACGTGCAATTTTGGCTGGCGACTCAACTACTGCTGTATGCATTATTCGAGTTGTGCAACAACTTGATGCAGGGGAGATATTGGCTTCTGCTGCCTGCCCAATCGACGACAACGACACGGTGGATTCGCTTCGTAATCGGCTCGGTGAATTGTCCTTGCCATTATTGATCGATGTGTGTACACATGGAGTTAGTAGCGAGCAACCTCAAGAAGGCGAGGTGGTTGTTGCGAAAAAGATTGTTGCTCAGGATCTAAACATCGATTGGCAAACAGACGCCCAATACATTCTTCGCCAGGTGCGGATTGGCAATGCGTTTACATTTTTGGATGGTAAGCGGTTCAAGGTTCACGAGGCGCGCGTCAATTCGCAAACACATCCTCCAGCATCAATTGTGCAAGACCAAGAACGTGTACTCGTGGGTGCAGGCACTGGGTCAGTAGAACTGTTGTCAGTTCAGCCCGAAGGTAAACCACGTCTATCAGCGCGTGATTGGGCAAATGGTCTGCGACTCAACCAACAGCATGTTTTCGGAGAGGGGTAGCCTGCTTTTATGGATCCTGCAGATGGAAAAAAACTTGGCCATGTCGAGCAGTTCGACTTTGATCGCGGTCTTGGAACAATATGGTCTGAAGGTCACGAGTACTTGTTCCATTGCGCCGAAATTCTTGACGGATCACGTGAAATCAACGTTGGTGCATCGGTTTCATTTGTGGTTGCTCACCGTTTCGGCAATATTGAGGCTGCAGAAATCGAAAAGCTGCCTAACTAGCTAGACGCAACGTTGCCTTTAATCTGCACGAAGGCCAGTCGAATGTTGGCGAGTGCTTCGGTAAGCGTGGTGAATTCTTCGCCAAGACGTTCACCCAATCCTTCAAGTACACACGCCACAGCATCTATGGCTAGTGCCGCCTCAGGGAGTCGAGGAGGGGACGCAGAGAGATGGATGGCAGCCAATTCGTACATTCCCATGACATGGTTGACGATCACAACATTGGCGGGAGTCTGGGCTATCCGGGCTCGCGCCTCGGCTAGGGCGGACTCAGCATCGTGAAGCTGGTCGTCAAAATCATCAGGAAAGTGGTCGGTTGGGTTGTCAGCCATGCCCGCTACGCTAATAGCCCAAGTGGGGAACGAGTTTCCTCCACCTGACCACAGATTTCAGTAATCCGGTGAGTGTTGCCGAGTGGCTGTCGAGTGCGTTTGGGTCGAGTGCGCAAAATGCGACGCGATGCGTTGTGGGCGCTTCGGCTCTGCCGTGCCCGTCGTCTTTCCGAACATGCTCACCTCCACACATAGGAGGCAACGCCACTTGCATAAGAGAGTAAAGCCATAGCACCGCCAACAAATGAGCCACGTTTCAACGAGCGAATTCGCGCACGCGAAGTACGTCTAGTAGATGCAGATGGTTCACAGGTTGGAATTGTGAGCATTGCCGACGCACTCGAAAGAGCGCGTGTTGTTGAACTCGATCTCGTCGAAGTCGCTTCGCAAGCAGACCCACCCGTATGTCGCATTATGGACTACGGCAAATTCCG
>LIAZ01000159.1 GCA_001438985.1 Acidimicrobium sp. BACL17 MAG-120823-bin42
GGCAAGTTTGGGCGATGCTGTCGCGCAGCAACGATGTGAACGCGTGCACCGGAGTGCGGATCAAGGCGGTCGTTGTCGCTCACTACATCACCTTATGAATCTGGATGAGGAAACTAGAGGCTGGCAATAATGGTGGACACGTGATACCAATTTCTCGTAATTGCTTCCCGGTCATGGTGATTGATCCCTCGTCAATCCACTGTGGAAGTTTTCGGTGTGGTGCATAAGTAGGTGTGCCGAGATGTAGTGGTTCGATCATGAAAGTTGTGTCGTCATTGAATTGATGAAGATGTATCGGATCTACATGGCTACTTGGGCCATTGGCGAGCCGGGTAACTGAGGCGAGAGAGTGCGATTGATCGTGTGCAGAAACACCATGCACCATGATGTTGTTATCCGGATGATCTTCTCGGAACAATAAGCCAGTATGTAAGAGCGGGCGTAATGTCTTGTACTGCGCAATGACAGAAGTAAGTCGGTCCAGCTCGTGGGGCGACGCGTCAAGCAGGTTCCATTCAACACCCAGCCATCCAAAAAGTGCCGTGGAAGAGCGGAATGTAAGCGAGTGGCTGCGTCGAGTGATGTGGCTGATTGGTGATCCAATGTGAGTGCCAAGCACCTCTGGTGGCATGAGTCGTTGGGCACCGCGTTGAATGAGCATTCGATCGAGAGGGTCAATGGAGTCACTTGTCCAGAATCGATCAACATAGGGCAGAATCCCAAAGTCGATGCGTCCACCGCCAGACGCACACGATTCGAATTGAACCTGTGGGTGAGCCTTCTTGAGTCTGTCAAGCAATTCATAGGTTCCAAGAGTTTGCGAATGCGCAGGTGAGGCCACGAGATCTCGATTGTGATCCCATTTCACGTAAGAAATGTCGTGCGCATCGAGCAATCGCGAAATGCAGTTAAACAAATAGTTGCGAACCTCAATGTGTGACATGTCAAGGACAAGTTGGTTTCTTCCCGTGATTGCAGTGTTTGCACCACGGTGAAGCACCCAGTCAGGATGCTGGCGATACACATCGCTATCAGGGTTAACCATTTCAGGTTCACACCAAATTCCAAACTCCATTCCTAACGATTTCACATGACTAACGAGTGGGGTGAGTCCGTCAGGCCAGATGGAAGAGTCAACGGTCCAGTCACCAAGGCCAGCAGTGTCGTTTCGTCTTCCTGAAAACCAGCCGTCATCAAGCACGAAACGCTCAACACCAACATGTGCGGCAACATCTGCAAGTTTCGTCAGCGTGTCAAAGTTGTGCTCGAAATACACCGCTTCCCAGGTGTTGAGCGTGACGGGCCTCCGTGTGTTTTCATGCCGCAACCGTGATCGAACAAATTGATGAAAGTGCTGCGACGCCGAACTAAGACCATGTGATGAGTGCACCGCGTAGACAGTTGGCGCCGAATATGTTTCATTTGGTTGAACGGCGAGTTCTCCAGCAATCAGTTTTTCTCCAACCATCATGTGCTTGCGGTGTTCGGTAACTCCATCAAGTGTGATGTCAAAGTTTCCGCTCCAGCCAACATGACACCCCCAGACTTCACCATGTTGTTCGCCAAATTGAGCAGTGCCGGCAAAAACCACGGGCCATTTCTCGTGAGAAGTACGACCTCTGTTGTTGGATACAGAAATGGTTGACTGCGTCCATGGAGTCCGCTGTTCACCAAATTCCATTCCCCAACGTCCGCCAATGGTGAGAAGTTCCTGCGCCCGTGGTGGGACCGGAAGCGCAAAGCGCAGACTGTGCAGCAGAAATGGCATTGACCCACGATTAGTGAATGCACCAGAAATTGCAGTCACGCCACTTGCGTGAATTTCAATACTGATGCGAAGGTCTAGATCAAGACGAGCATCACGAAGTGTGAAATCGGCTGAGGTAGTTGTGTTGGCGCTTGATGTAATGACGAAATGAGGGAAGGATCCCGAACCATCTGGGAAACACCCCTCAAAGCCAGGATTACCAAGCCATCCGTCGTGGTGCTGAGCAATGATGCCAAGTGGTGGATCAAGATCGATACCGCCACCAAGGATGGCTCGCGTAAACAGGTTTTGATGTAGTGGGCTGTGTCCTAAAAAACTTCCCCAGTACACAATCGCGGGAACATTGCCTCGCGTGCTGATGACAATGCTGAGACGTTCATCGTGCAAATGGAGAAGTTGGTCGTTGGCTGCCACTAATGAATAAGTCTGCCAGTCCAAGCAATGTCGAACCACCTGGTAAGCGACTCACGGGGGCCGAGAATAACCGGCGAATCATTTATTGCATTTGGGGCCCCCGATTGTGGCTCTACGCACGTTGAATGTGATGGCTTGTCGTATACCACCCAATGGGAACAGTCGCTTGAAAGGACAAGGTCAACCCCGTTGACTGTGAGTGAAAGTGGTGCAAGTGGATTGATAAAGCAGTCATCAACGTTGACGGCATCTGTTCGTTCGTGAATCGTGGTTGTGATTCCGTGTTCATCTCGCTGCAGCATTGATTCAAAAATCAGTGACGTGCGACTTGGTTTGCAAAACCATGGATGCCATCCAACTTGAGCGGGCATTGCATGATCGCCGGCAGTAATGCTTAGTTCTAAGCGGACAAGGTCATTTTGTAACTCAATGCGTTGAGAAACTGAACCACCAAATGGCCATTGCGAATCCAAATTGGTGAAAAGTTCAATGCTCGATGCGGTTACATCTACGACATTCCACGATTGTGCAAAGACTGTCCCATGAGC
>LIAZ01000160.1 GCA_001438985.1 Acidimicrobium sp. BACL17 MAG-120823-bin42
ACTACAGGCTACATCGCACTGCGGACGAGCATCTCGGTCGTAGGACTGCATTCGGCAACAACTGGCATTGACGTATCAACGACTCCACCTGGGCCGATGATGGGCCCAACAAGTGCTCGCGGCACAACATCGATTTCGGTGCGCCACGGTGTATCTGCATCAACCGTGCGTGCTTTCATTGCTTCCCACAATTCGACAGGCAGACGTGTGCCCTTACGTGCAGTCACGTATGCGGGCTTCCCCGCAACATAAGCAAGTGCCGCAACGGCATGTGACCCTGCAGACATCAACAGCTCATCTGGGCCACACCCCAACGCATCAAGCACCACTACATCGCACCGCGCAACTGCGTGCGCAGCATGTTCCATTGACACAACCTCGGCCGTCACGTTCACACGCTCTAACGCGTTTACGGCACTATCAGCCGATCCGAACGAATCAATAATCAACGCCGCACAGTCGCCTCGTTGCACAAGAGCTTCAAGTGCAGTCGGGCTCCACCCGACACATGCAATGGTTGACACCGATATCAATTCGTCAATCAAGTAATCAGTCGTTTGGTCTCGATCAATCTCTCTCTGCAACTCTGCAAGCCGCTCGAATGGGTCGAGTGCAGAAAGCATCTGTGCGCACAACCACCACAACGGTGCACACGTGGGGTGCCGCTCCACGATTCGGCGTGCGGATAGCACCAGGCCGGCGGGTTCATGACGCAACCCGTGCAGGGCTTGGGCGGTCTCGGTTACCAGCGCAACCGGGTCGGCCCCAGTGGCACGCGCCACATAGCGCAGGTGCTCAATCGGGTGCATTGATGAGACGCTAGTGCTCTAACTTGCTACCGTCTCATCCTGTGGCAAATGCACCTTCTCTCGATACTTCACTCAAGCCCCTCACGGGCGAAGCCCGCCCTCTCCGTGAATGGTTAATGACATTTCATCTCACCTCGGTCGTCATCGATCCCTATACCAACGAGAGCGCCTGGATATTAAAGACCGCATCGCGCATCCTGCACCAGTTCGCCGATGCAGCAACACGAGTGAACTTTATTGTTACCGCGCCAGAAGCCGAAGCCAAGAAGTTCCTCGGGCCACTTGCAGATGAGTTCTTAACCTTTGTTGATCCTGATCGCGCAATGGTCAAACAACTTGGCCTCACCGAATTGCCAGCGTTTGTGTTTATTCAGTCAGATGGAACCGTGCCGCACAGTGCGCAAGGCTGGAGCCCTGCTGCATGGCGTGAAGTTGCTGATTACATCGCCGAGACCGTGAAGTGGTCTCGCCCACTGATTCCTGCAGCGGGCGATCCCGGCACCTTCAAAGGCACGCCGGCACTCGTGTAATGGCAAAGCCAAACCCTGCACCATTTCAGTTTTCCGAGTTACTTCCACTTGGCCCAGACACCACCGAGTACCGATTCATCGGCACTGAAGGCGTTTCCACCTTTGACACACCTGAAGGCACATTTCTTAAAGTTGATCCTTCGGCAATTGTCACACTGACCGAACATGCAATGCGCGACATTGCTCATCTCTTGCGCCCGGGGCACTTGCAACAACTAGCAGACATCTTGACCGACCCCGAAGCAAGCGATAACGACCGCTTCGTTGCACTTGACCTGTTGAAGAACGCGAGCATTTCTGCTGGCGGCGTGTTGCCGATGTGCCAAGACACCGGCACGGCAATCGTTAAAGGTAAAAAAGGTCAGTTCGTGTTTACGGGTGGCAATGACGAGGAAGCAATTTCGCGTGGCGTGTACAACACATACCTCACAAGCAACCTGCGCTACAGCCAGCTTGCTCCGTTGTCGATGTATGAAGAAGTAAACACCAACACCAACTTGCCAGCCGAAATTAAAATTTCTGCAGTTGATGGCGACGAGTACAAGTTTTTGTTCATGGCCAAAGGTGGCGGGTCGGCTAACAAGAGTTATTTGTTTCAGGAAACCAAAGCGCTCCTCAATGAAAAATCACTGCTTCCATGGGCGTTTGAAAAGATGAAAACTCTTGGCACCGCCGCATGCCCTCCGTATCACCTGGCAATTGTGATCGGTGGAACTTCAGCAGAATACGCAGTTGAAGTTGCCAAATTGGCGAGTGCTCGTTATCTCGATTCGCTTCCCACAGCAGGCAGTGCACTGGGACATGCATTTCGTGATCTTGATCTCGAACGCAAGATGCTTGATCTCTCGCAGCAAACCGGTATCGGAGCGCAATTTGGTGGAAAGTACTTTTGTCACGATGTGCGCGTCATCAGGCTTCCTCGTCACGGAGCAAGTTGCCCCGTTGCCATGGCAGTCAGTTGCAGTGCCGATCGCCAGGCACTCGGCAAAATCAACAAGCACGGCATCTTCCTCGAGCAACTCGAAACCGATCCGGCACGTTTCCTGCCTGAAGTCACCGCCGACGAACTTGCTGCAGAAGTCGTAGCAATCGATCTCAACAAACCAATGTCTGAAATTCGCGACACGTTGTCGAAGTATCCCGTAAAAACTCGAGTGATGCTTACTGGACCTATGGTCGTTGCCCGCGACCTCGCACACGCCAAGATCAAGGAACGCCTCGACGCTGGTGATGGTCTTCCGCAATACATGAAAGATCACTGCGTGTATTACGCAGGGCCAGCAAAGACCCCTGAAGGTTTTGCATCTGGGTCATTCGGTCCAACCACAGCCGGACGAATGGACAGTTATGTTGCCGACTTCCAGGCTGCAGGTGGAAGTTTC
>LIAZ01000161.1 GCA_001438985.1 Acidimicrobium sp. BACL17 MAG-120823-bin42
CGCCTAAACGCGCACCAATTACTTTTTGCGTTTCGCTCGTGGCTCGGGCATGCGCAACAAGTCATCATCAATGACATCGTGTCGTGGCCCCCAGCTGCCTACTAAAGCCTGAATCATTGCAGCGGCTGGTAAAGCAAGCACGGCCCCGACAGGACCAAGGATTGCACCGCCAACAATTGCCGAACCAAATGCCACCGCAGCGTGCACCTGCAGTGTTCGTGCCGTAATGCGCGGCGAAATGAGATAGTTCTCTAATTGCTGGTACACCAAAACAAATGCCACAACAAGCAATGCCTTAAATGGCGAGTCGAAGAAAGTCAACAACAGCGGTAATACCCCCGCTAGGTATGTGCCGACGACCGGCAGGAATTGTGAGACGATTCCTACCCACAATGCCATCGCGATTGGTGCAGGTGTTCCAATGGCTTGAAATGCAATCCAGTGAAAAAAAGCTGAGACAAGTGCCAGTAGCGCTCGCGAATACAGATAGCCACCGGTTTTCATAATTGCCAATTCCCATGTTCGCAACACGGCTCGTTGCTTGTCTTCAGGCAATCGGCTACAAATTACACGTCGTAGTCGCGGGCCGTCGGCAACTAGATAAAACGTAAACAGCACGATCGTCAGCAATTGCAACGCTGCGCCAAGTGCATCTACCGATAGTGAAATCACTTTGCCTTGCTGATTCCTAATGAACTTCTGCACTGTGCCATCTTCGTCAGAAATGGATGCATTGACTTCCGCAGGATCAATATTCGTATTAAACGTACCGTTAACAAAGTCAACGGTGTCATTGACATACATCTCTGAATTCTCTAAAACATCGGCTACCTGACTGCCCACAAGCGTTCCAACAGCACCAAGAAATACGCCGGCAAATGTGATTACTCCGAAGATGATGAGCAGGGTGCCCGAACCACGTCGCCATCCGCGTTTGGCTAACCGATTGACACCGGGCTCAATTGCAAGCGCTAAAAAGATTGATACCAACACGAGCACGAGGAAACTAGAAAGTTGATGAAACAGTTCGCGCGCTACGAGGGCCGCAAGAAACGCCAGCCAAAACAAGACAATCGCTCGTGGGACCCACTTTGGCATTTGATTCGTTGTCACATAATCACAGTAGTTGTCGGCGTGACTGCATAAATTGACCCTTGTCGTGGCACCATTAATGTATGGACATCGTCAAGTCACTCAATCTTGAGTCGCGTCTGAATGATCTGCGCGATTCGCTTGGCGAAGCACTGCGTGATCGAGTGGTTGGTCCAAATGCCGATACCCGCGTGCAAGAAATTATGGAAGTTGACGGCCCGCGTTGGTTTGCCGATGATCGACCCGTTCGTATCGTGCACGCCGATGCATCCATGTTTATCGGTGGTCTTCGGGCGTTGTTGTTGCAAACGTTGCATCCACTTGCCATGGCCGGGGTGGCTCAACATTCGGATTACAAGAACGACCCATGGGGACGCCTGCAACGCACAGCCGACTTTCTAGCGGCAACCACCTTTGGTCCTGCCGACGAAGCACAAAAGATCATCGATCGCATTCTGCATGTTCATCAATTTGTGGTCGGCACCGCAAGTGATGGTCGTCCGTATTCGGCAAATGATCCACACTTGCTGCGCTGGGTTCACGTGGTTGAAGTAGACAGTTTTCTCACCGCACACACCCACTTTGGAAATGAAACGCTGACACAAGAACAACGCGATGGGTATGTCGAAGACATGTCAATAATCGCATCAAAACTTGGTGTTCCTGCGCCACCAAAGTCGGAGCGTGCATTACGCGATCAGATGAAAGCATTCAGTGGCGAACTCAGTAGTACCGCCGAAAGTCGCGATGCAATCAAGTACCTCATGTTCAATCCGCCGCTGCCATACCCAGCACGTGCTGCGTACTACTCACTTGTTGCAGCAACTGTGGCAACACTTCCTGCATGGTCGCGCGATTTACTGCGCATCCCGTACTTGCCAGTGAGCGAACGATTTGCGCTGCGTCCACTTGGCAACGTGCTTACGCGTGGACTGCGTTGGATTACCGAGCCAACAGCGCCGTTTCAACGCAATAGTGCTACAGATTTAGCCTGAGCAACAAACGCGTTATACAGATTTTGTTGCACCGCGTCGGCGTGTGCGGTGTCTTCTGGATGCCACTGCACACCAACTAACCAATGGTCGGTGTGTTCAATGCCTTCAAGTAGACCGTCTTCGGCCCACGCCACTGCAACACAGCCCGGTGCAATGGTGTCGACAATTTGGTGATGGAATGATGCACCATTCAGCTCGGTCACACCTAATGAACGAGCCAACCTGCTGCCTTCCGCAATGCGAACACCATGAACAGCAAATGGTGCGCCTTCTGGGAAGTTGTCGGGTTTATGCAACACCTGCGAATCAGCATTAGGAAGTGTCGAAATTTCCTGCACCAATGTTCCGCCTAATGCAACGTTGGTGATCTGTAACCCGCGACAAATCGCAAGCACTGGTTTGCCCATCCGAATGGCTGCTTTCACCATTGTGGATTCAAAGATGTCTTGTTCGGTCAAAATGCCATACACGTACACGCTTGGTTCCTGGCCGTACAACTTCGGGTCAACGTCACCGCCACCCATCAACACCAATCCATCAAAACGCGACATCAATTCGTCGGCATCTTCATCGGTCAACTCTTGTGGCACCACAACTGCTGGCTCGCCACCCGCGCGCAATA
>LIAZ01000162.1 GCA_001438985.1 Acidimicrobium sp. BACL17 MAG-120823-bin42
ATCACATACAACACGGCAGGACCAGGGATAACGAGAAGCGCCAAGGAGGCAAGGGCAAAGGCAACGAGGGAGTCGAGCGATGGCACGCACCAAATCTATTGGCATTCTCCGACTCTGAACGGGGGCTGATTCGTTATTAGTCTGTTGTTATGAAAGTTTCTGTAGATATGGGTGCATGCCATGGGCATCAAATGTGTGCGATCGCGGCTCCGGAAGTATTCGGAAGTGATGAATTAGGTAACGCCAAAGTGTTAATCACTGGCGACTTGCCACCAGAGCTCGAGGCAAAGGCTCGCCGTGCCGAGTCAAATTGCCCAGAGCGTGCAATAGTTATTAGTTGAGTACAGGACGTAAACGCAGACAGTAAAGGTACGGGGAACCGCAATGACTGATACACGTAAACCAGTTGACAGCATGCTCACGGATTACGACATTTTTGAGCCGAGTTTCGTCGCCAATCCGTATCCGGGATACAGCGAGATTCGCGAGTCGGAGTGCCCAATCGCTCACACCGATCGGTACGAGGGTTCGTGGTTGCCAACTCGATACGAAGATGTGGTTGCCATTGCGCAGGAATACGAAGTGTTTACGTCGCGTGGAATCTTGGTTATGCCTCCGCCGCCAGGACAGGCAGAAGGTGCGTACGGCGGTGTTGCAGCGCCACCGATTACTTCTGATCCACCAGACCACCATTGGCATCGTCGTCTGATTCTTCCTGTGTTTGCTCCGCAGGCGGTTGCAAAGTACGAGCAGAGCACTCGCGACTTGTGCAATTCACTGATTGATGAGTTCATCGACAAAGGAACCGCAGACGCAGCGGCTGATTATGCGCAACACATTCCTGTTCGAGTGATCTCAAACATGCTCGGAGTACCACTCGACATGGAAGACAAGTTCACGGGTTGGGTGCGTGGAGTGCTGGAGAACATGCACGATGTGGAACTGCGTAAGCGCAGTCGCCTTGCAATCATCGAGTACTTCTTGGCTCAGGTAGAAGATCGCAAAAAGAACCCACGCGAAAACGACTTGATTTCGGAGTTGATGAATACTGAAGTTGACGGAAAGAAAGTGCCCATTGAGTACGTGCTCGGTGTGTGCAACTTGATGTTGGTGGCAGGAATTGACACCACATGGTCGGCAATCGGTTCAGTGATGTGGCATATGGCCCAACATCCTGAGCACCGCAAGCAGTTGCGTGAAAATGACGATCTGTGGCCAACGGCGATTGAAGAACTATTGCGCGTGTACGCCCCGGTAACGATGGCTCGCATTGTCGATCGCGATACCGAGTTTCAGGGTTGTCCGATGAAGGCGGGCGACAGAGTGCTGATGGCGTTTCCCGCAGCAAACCGCGACCCACGGCAATTTGAAAATCCTGATGAGGTCATCCTCGATCGTGAGCACAATCGCCACGTTGCATTCGGTTCTGGCATTCATCGCTGTGCCGGCAGCAACCTTGCACGACTAGAAGTACGCGTTGCATTGCAAACATGGCTTGCGCGAATTCCTGAATTCGAACTTGTTGATCCTGCAACAGTTACGTGGGCTGGTGGCCAAGTCCATGGCCCACGCAGTTGCATGGTGAAGTTTTAACTAACAGATTTTTCTTCGTGCACCACGTGGTGTCCTTCGACATCAATCTTTGGTAGCACGCGATTAATCCAGGCAGGTAACCACCAGTTGCGATCGCCAAGTAGTTCCATGGTTGCAGGCACCAACACCATGCGCACCAATGTGGCATCAAGGAATACTGCAAGTGCCAAGCCTAAGCCAAACAGTTTCAGCTGCCGGTCGTGCCCAAGCACGAAAGCAGCGAATACGCAGACCATGATCAATGCGGCAGCGGTGATGACTCGCGCTGTGGCTGTCAGTCCATCTGCGACGGCTGAAGCATTGTCGCCGGTGCGGTCGTATTCCTCTTTAATGCGAGACAGCAAGAACACTTCGTAGTCCATTGATAATCCGAACACGATGGCAAACAGCATCATCGGAGCCCAGCTTTCAATTGGACCAGCCTTGTCCACTCCGATCAGGTTCATTCCCCATCCCCATTGGAAGATGGCGACAACAACACCGTATGCGGCACCTATTGACAACAAGTTCATGATCACTGCTTTAAGGGGAACAAGCAAACTTCTAAACACGGCCATGAGCAATAAAAACGACAGCGAAAGCACGCCAATGAATAAGTACGGCATGCGGCTACCGATTGATTCTGCGAAGTCCACTCCAGCTGCAGTAAAGCCACCAACTTTTGCATCAACACCGGTTTGCGGTATGACCGTTGATCTCAAATCACGAATCAATTGTTCGGTTTTGATGTCTTGCGGCGAAGTAGTGGGGTAGGCCATCACGAGCGACAGGCTTCCATCTTGTGAAGCTGGCATGCCTTGTGCGTACGCAATGCCGTCGGTGTTGTTGAGCGTGTCAACAAATCCTTGTAATGCTTCGGGTGATTGCGCTGTCTCACCTTGCACCGTGATGAATAGTGGTCCATTGAAACCAGGACCAAAGCCCGCTGCCAACATGTCGTACGCGCGACGCACGGTGGTGGATTCGGGAGCGTTTCCATTGTCGCCAAAACCTAAACGAATTGAGGCAAGCGGTGAGGCAAGAATGAGCAGAACTGCTGAAGCGCTGAGTGCTGCAGTCCATGGGCGACGTTGAATGAAAGCGACTCCAGCGATACCAGAA
>LIAZ01000163.1 GCA_001438985.1 Acidimicrobium sp. BACL17 MAG-120823-bin42
CAAATAAGACTCTGCAATTTGAAAGATTGCCAGTGAAGTGATTGCTGCTATCGAGAATGCAATCATCAACCCAGTCAGCACTGCTTTAGTTCTTAATGTTGCACGATTGAGAGCGTTCTGAATTAGGTCATTTAGCAAGTTTGAATCCATGTCCGCGAACGGTGATGAGGTGGTCTTTCAGCCCGTGCTGGGCAAGCTTGCCGCGAAGACGATAAATCTGCATGTCAATTAATCGGGAATCTCCGAGGTAGTCATAGCCCCAAACTTTTTCGAGTAAATCCTGGCGGGTTGCCGCATTTGGGCTAATTCTCATTAACTCAAGCAATACAAGGAACTCGGTGTTGGTGAGTTCTATCAACTCACCATCAATTGATGCTTCGCGTCGAAGGGGAGACAGCACCAAATTTTCATATCGAAAATCACTGGTATCAGGATTCTCATTCAGCGGCGGACGATTCCGGCGAAGAATGGCGCGAATCCTGGCGGCAAGTTCCTTGTTTGCAATCGGCTTGCTCAGGAAGTCATCGGCACCCGCTTCTAGTGCTGCAACGACGTCGTGAGAGTCTCCAAAAGCAGTCAGTATGACAAGTGGTGCATACGTCATTGGCCTAATGGTTCGGACAACTTCTAATCCGTTGATGCCAGGGAGCCGAAGATCGATGATCGCGACATCAGGTTCAACTTGAGCAATTTCTGCGACTGCACTTTCGCCGTCTGAAAATTGGTGCACAACGTATCCTTCAATTTCGAGAGCAGCAGAAATCACCTGTCGAATCGATGGATCATCTTCAATTAATAACACTTTGTAAGACACGCGTTAAGTCTGCCATCAATCGCATGTCGCGTGGGTGGCTGTTTTTGCTGAATCTACAACCTCGTGTCAATTTCGTTACAGACTGTGATGCTTTAGTGGGAGTTTTTGGCACGTTAAGTTGCCAAACTCGCCATATGAACTCATCAGCGAACTACTCACGAACAATTTGTATACCAGCTCGGAATGAGGCCAAGACCATTGGCTCGGTTGTGTTGTCCTTGAAAAAGGCGATAAATCAGAGGTCCAATTTTGATTGTGAAGTTTTGGTAATCGACGACCGGTCAAATGATCGAACTGCCGAAATCGCTCAAGAGTGTGGTGCGACCGTGGTGTCAACCCGAACGCTGTGTCGGAAATTTGGAGGTAGCAACGGCAAGGGGGATGCAATTTATGCATCACTTGTGTCGTGTACCAGCGATTTGATCGCGTGGGTTGATGGCGACCTTGGCGAGATGGAACCAGCAAAGATCCTGCAGATGTTTGATCCCCTTGAGTCGGACCCCAGAGTGCAACTGGTCAAGGGTGGTTTTATGCGCTGGGTGAATGGCAGTGAAGGTGAAGAGGGAAGAGTGACAGCACTGACCGCTCGGCCATTACTCGATCTCCTGCACCCATCATTTAATTTTTTGTCGCAACCGCTGTCAGGAATGTTTGCTGCAAGAAGAAACGTTGTTGGCGGATTGTGGCTTGATTACGACTACGGAGTCGACATTGGGATTGCGCTCGATATTTTTCAGATGTACGGGTCTACTGCAATAACCGAGGTAGATCTTGGTTACATCAGTCATCGGCAACGCCCAATTGCTCAGCTTGCAATCACCGCGTCCAACGTTGCACGAGCAATTGTTTCTCGTGCAGGAATCTCAAATTCGGTGGTGCGTGACTTTGAGTTTCGTCGCAGCCCGGCGCTTGGACGCTTTGCAATTTGCGAGGCAAAGCAGTTCGTCACAAGTTCGTAACAACGCAAGCAGGACATTTTTCGCCAATCTAAGTTGATTACACCCCCTGATTGGAGAGTCATATGCGAAAGAAATTACTTCGAGTTATTGCACTTGTTGGTTTGACATCCTTAGTAGTTGCGCTTCCTGTAGCAACTGGCTCGGTAGGTGCAGCCCCATCGCTTGCCCCGGCCACGCAAACCGCAACGGTTTCGGTGGGTGAGGCAATGACAGCAACTACCGCACTCGTGTCAACCGAAATAGCTGGCACCAAAACCTTCACGATTACGCCTGCACTTCCTACGGGTCTGTCAATAAATTCAACAACAGGTGTAGTCAGTGGCACGCCAACGGTCTCATTGGCTGCAACGACGTTTTCAATCGTTGCCTCCGACCGTGTGACTTCGGCAATGGCAACGCTGACACTCACGGTCACCGAAGTAACCAGCCAAAGTGTTGCCGTAACTCCTGCTTCTCAATCAGTAAGCGGAAAAGTGGGCACAGCCCTTACTGCAACGACGGCCCTTACAGCCCCTCTCATTACGGGTACAAAGTATTTCTCAGTTACACCAAAACTGCCTGATGGCGTATCAATCAATACCGCAACAGGTGTGATCTCGGGAACACCGGTTAATGCAGCAAGTTCGGGTGTCTACATCATCACCGTTTCAGATGGTGCAAAGTATGGCTTTTCTACGATTCGTATTGTGGTGGACGGCCCATTGAAGTTGACACCGGCAATACAAACCGTCAATGGGCAAGTGGGTAGAGCAATTGTTGAAACAGCCCTGCTGACATCAAGTTCACTAGCAGCGAGCAAGGCATTCACTGTTAGCCCAGTGCTTCCCTCCGGTCTTGTTCTTCATCCGACGAAGGGGATTATCTACGGCACTCCAACGGTTGCCATTTCGTCAACAGTATTTACTGTGACCGCAAACGAC
>LIAZ01000164.1 GCA_001438985.1 Acidimicrobium sp. BACL17 MAG-120823-bin42
CGCGTATTTCGCCCAGGGTGTGCGTGCGATCGAAGCGATAGGGGTACGGGTTGACTCCTGCTGCACGCATTGCCGCGATGCGGTCAAGGCGGCGGGTGCGCTCGGTGGCAAGTCCGTTTGCGGCAGCCTCTGGTGTTGGGGCGATGTCGTCGTGTTCGGGCGTGCTTGTCACGCACACAAACTAGTCGCGCGGCCCGATTGGCGCTTATTCAATAACGACGAGGATGTCGCCAGCGCCCACCTTGTCGCCAACTTTGACGTTGACTTTGGTGACTTTTCCTGCCTTTTCAGCAGTGATCTGGTTTTCCATCTTCATTGCTTCAAGCACAACAACCGAATCGCCTACGGCCACTTCTTGGCCAACTTCGACGGTCACCTTGACGATGGTGCCTTGCATTGGTGCGGCAACGTCGCCACTATTTGCAGCGCCGCCCGAACCACTTGCGCCACGGGTTGGCTTCTTTGCCTTGGCTACGGGACCACTTGCAAACTCTGGCACCCACATCTTCACGTCGAAGCGCTTGCCATTTACTTCAATCGTGGTGGCACGCTCGACAAGACCTTCGTCGTTTGTTGCTGAGCCGCCAACCGTGCTGACTAAGCCCGAGAGGTCGAGTGTTTCTTCCACCCATTTCGTGCTGTGTGTGACAGCAGAGAAGTCGGGGTGACGAAGAATCGCCAAGTCGGCAGGAATGGTGGTGTGCAGGCCTTCAACAACCATTTCATCGAGTGCGCGAATGGTGCGAGCAATTGCGGTGTCACGATCTTTGCCCCACACAATCAATTTGCCCACAAGATTGTCGTAGTACTGGCTGACGGTGTCGCCGGCTTCGTATCCACCATCGAAACGTGTGCCAAATCCGTCCGGGGTAGTCAGCTTGGTAATCGTTCCAGGTGATGGCAAGAACTTTCCGGCTGTTGGGTTCTCGGCATTGATACGCACTTCAATTCCGTGACCATTACGTTTGGCGGCAACTTGCTTCTGTGTCATTGGCAATTTCTCGCCGCTCGCAACACGAATCTGCCATTCAACCAAGTCGATTCCGGTAATCACCTCAGTAACGGGGTGCTCTACTTGCAGGCGCGTATTCATTTCCAAGAAGAAGAAGTTGTCATCTTGATAAATGAATTCGACCGTTCCTGCGTTGTAGTAGCCAACTGCTTTTGCTGCTTTAACGGCTGCTTCGCCCATTGCTTCTTCCACACCATCAGGTAGTCCTGGTGCTGGTGCTTCTTCGATCAGTTTTTGGTGACGACGTTGTGCCGAGCAGTCGCGTGTAGACACCCACACCACGTTGCCGTGCTTATCGCCAACGAGTTGTACTTCGATGTGGCGCGGCCAGGTGAGGTAGCGCTCAACATAAATTTCGTCGCGACCAAAGAATGCTTTCGACTCGCGTTGTGCAGAGTCCATTGCTTCTTGCACTTGGTCTGCAGACTGCACCACTTTCATGCCGCGTCCACCGCCACCGAATGCAGCCTTGATGGCTACTGGCCAACCAAACTCATTTCCAAAGTCAGTAATTTCTTTTGCCGTGGTAACAAACTCGGTAGTGCCAGGAACAATTGGTGCACCGCCGCGAAGTGCTGCTTTGCGTGACGAAACTTTGTCGCCCATTTCCACGATTGCTTCGGGTGGTGGTCCGATAAAGGCCACGCCCATCTCGGTGATGGCTTGTGCGAAGTCGGCGTTTTCAGAAAAGAATCCGTAGCCAGGGTGCACGCCATCGGCGCCGCTTTTGCGAATGGCATCGAGGATGGCCTCGGTGTTGAGGTAACTCTCGGCTGCTGTTTGTCCGCCAAGTGCATACGCCTCGTCGGCAAGTCGCACATGCAATGCATTGCGATCGAGTTCGGAATAGACGGCAACGGTGGCGATGCCCATTTCGCGAGCGGTCCGAATAACTCGAACGGCGATCTCGCCACGGTTAGCAATGAGGATTTTCTTAAGCACGAGGGTCTATCTTTGCCTAATGGGCAACACCAAAGCCAACCAATCCACCTCCGGTGAGCAATGGCCCAATGGCTGGTGGGTTACGCGGGTTGCTGAAACAGGCAGCACCAACTCCGATTTGGTCGCATTGGCGGGCGAGGGGGCGAAACACCACAGCGTGCTGATGGCCGATTTTCAGTCTGCGGGTAAGGGCCGTCTCGATCGCACGTGGGTGGCCGAGCCCGGTACCAACTTGCTGGTGTCGTTGTTGTTTCGCACAAGCGAAACACGAACACGCCCGATGCATCAGTTCACACAGATGGTGGGCATGAGTGCGGCGCGTGCTTGCCAGCAACTCACGGGAGTACTGCCCGACATGAAGTGGCCAAATGATTTGTTGATTGACAACAAAAAGGTTTCTGGAATCTTGGCCCAGGGTGGAAGTGATGTTGTTGTTGTCGGTATCGGAGTCAATGTCAATTGGGCTCCACCAGATGCAATGTCGCTAGCAATTGCTGCACCGCTTCGCACCACGACACCCGTTGATGTGTTGCGCAACATGTTGATGGTGATTGATGAATACGAAGCGCTGTCGCCCGAGCAGATGCATGAGCGGTATTCGGCATCACTTGCAACACTGGGTCAAGCGGTGCGTGTCGACATGGCGGCAGGTCATGTTGTAGAAGGCAGAGCAATTGATGTGCAAGCAGACGGTCGCTTGGTGGTGCTTGATGATTGTGCGGTATCGCACCACA
>LIAZ01000165.1 GCA_001438985.1 Acidimicrobium sp. BACL17 MAG-120823-bin42
GTGGAATTGAGTGACCCGCAATCACATTTACCTTGCCATCTGCCCCATACTTTCCAATTCTCGGACCAAGAGCTCTGGTGCCAGCAAATGCAGCGATTCCTCCAGTTAGGTGAACGATGCTCGATCCTGCAAAGTCGTGAAACGGAGTCGATAGTTGATACAACCAACCGCCGCCCCATTGCCAGCGCACAACAATTGGATAAATGAGCGCCGAGACAACAATTGAGTAGGCGATGTATGACTTGAATTGCGTTCGCTCGGCCATTGCTCCAGAGACAATCGTTGCAGCAGTTGCCGCAAAGGCAACCTGAAAGATAAAGAAGGTGAACGGCGTCAGGTTGCCATAGGTGAATGCACCATCGCCCAGAAACCATCCACCACCACCGACAAATCTTCCAATTCCATCAAAACCTCCACCGAATGCAATTGCGAAACCAACTGCAAAGAACGAAAGTGCGCCAAAGCACAGGTCCATCAGGTTTTTCATCATCACGTTGGCCACGTTCTTTGCTCGAGTCAGCCCGGCCTCAACGAGTGCAAAGCCAGCCTGCATGAACAAAACAAGTAACGCGGCTACAAGAATCCATACGTTGTCAAGAGTGGCCTGCAACCCTTGAGCAACTTCCTGTAATGCCGGATCTTCGGCTGCCCCTGCACCGGTAGGCAGTAGCGCAATCGCGCCGACTGCGAATCCGATTGCCCTAGGTATTTGATGCGTCAATAACTTCTTCATTGCGTCTCCTCAACTGTGTGAATTAATGGGATTTGTCGGAGGCCACGCTGCAACCCAACGTGCACGAAACTAATTAGTCAAGATTTCCAGAGTGTCTACAGATTGTTTCGTGAGCGTTATTGTTTGTGAACAGACATGGCCACAAAACGCGCACCAGCGAAACACCCTGTTAACAAACTGGAGTTCCTCCACTTGTTGCGCAACGAATCACGTGTGTGCTTTCTTCGTGGACTGGCGAAATTGGTCGATGCCACTGGTGTAACGAATTGATCACGGGCAAACGCCGCCGCACGTGGTGCTCTGATGCGTGCGGTCGAGCATGGCAGCGCGAACACATCTGGCGATTTGCGCGTTCGGCTGCAAAACGACGAGCCAAGTACCGGTGCTCTACGCCGGGTTGCACGGCCGAGCGTCGTGACTGCGAAGTCAACCACATTTCGCCACTGAACGGCATCGGGTATGGGCCCGGTTGCCATCATCACTCACAACCCGACTTAGAAGGCCATGGTGGTCTTGAAGTGTTGTGCCGAGCACACCATGCACAGATCACAGCGGCTCAAGCAACTGCCCGAGCACAAGCCCGTCGCGAAGCGAAGGCAGCAGCAACAGAAACTACGCTCTAGCCGTGGCGTTTCGTGACGGTGATGGATGGGTGATGTGCTCATGCGGGCATCGCCATTGGGGACTCCACGGTGCTGCCGGCCTGCTTCTCGTGCGCACCGACCTCGATGAACCACGCGTGTTGTTACAACTTCGCGCAGCGTGGACTCATGGTGGTGGCACGTGGGCGTTGCCCGGCGGTGCACTTGATAGCCACGAAGACTCCGTCAGTGCTGCCGCCCGCGAAGCCGAAGAAGAAGCCGGAATCAGTGCGAGCAGTATTTCTGTTCGCGATGTCTTCAGTGACGATCATGGACCATGGCGCTACGACACGGTGATTGCCCACACTGACAGTGATGCTGGGGCGCATGCTGCAAATGCCGAATCAGACGACCTGCGCTGGGTGCTGCTCGGCGAAGTTGCTGGATACCAATTGCACAAGGGGCTTGAAGGCGCGTGGCCCGAACTGCTCCCCCGAATTCTTGCAACGCTGAGCACATAAAGGACAAGAGCCCATTCGTTAGGCTCTGATATATGACAATTGATACAACGACAACACTCGGTTTTATTAACGATCGCAAGCATGTCTTCCACTCATGGTCGGCACAAGGCACCCTAAACCCAGTTGAAGTTGTCAGCGGAAAAGGTTCGTACTTCACCGACGCATCGGGCAAAAAATACCTTGACTTTTCCAGTCAATTGGTCAACCTCAACATCGGACATCAACACCCCAAGTTGATTAAAGCGATTCAAGAACAAGCAGCGCGCCTGTGCACGATTGCGCCAGCATTTGCTAACGACGCACGTAGCGAGGCTGCCCGTTTGATTACTGAAGTTGCACCTGGCGACCTCAACATGGTGTTTTTCACCAACGGTGGAGCCGAGGCTGCAGAAAATGCTGTTCGCATGGCCAAACTACACACAGGTCGTCACAAAATCTTGACCATGTACCGCTCGTACCACGGCTCGACTGCTGGCGCGATCGCACTCACAGGTGATCCACGCCGTTGGCCAAATGAAACTGGCGCATCTGGCGCAGTGAAGTTCTGGGGACCATACGCATATCGTTCGGCGTTCCACTCATCGAATGAAGCAGAGGAATGCCAACGCGCACTGCAGCATTTGGAAGACGTACTCATGGTTGAGGGTCCACACACGGTTGCCATGATTGGTCTTGAATCTGTAGTTGGCACGAACGGAATTCTTGTTCCGCCAGCCGGATACTTGAAGGGTGTTCGCGAACTGTGCGATCGCTACGGCATCATG
>LIAZ01000166.1 GCA_001438985.1 Acidimicrobium sp. BACL17 MAG-120823-bin42
CGTCTGCTGTCAGCAGGCCTTCAAGCGTTTCGTCATACGACAACTGCACTTCATACAACCAGCCCGATCCGTATGGGTCGGTGTTGACGTATTCGGGGTGTGCTGCAAGCGATTCGTTGACAAGCACCACGCTGCCACTGACTGGCGAGTAGATGTCACTCACACTCTTACTGCTTTCAACCTCTACGACACTGCTCCCCGACTGCACCGACTGACCAAGCTCCGGTAGTTGCACATGCACAATGTTGCCTAATGCATCTTGTGCCAAATCGGTGATACCAATTCGTGCAGACTCACCATCAATCAGTACCCACTCGTGCTCGCGTGTGTAACGCAACCCGTCAGGAATATTCACAAACTCAACCTATCTACACCGCGGGGATGGAAAGCGTGAAGGTGGAGCCCACGCCTACTTCTGACGTCACACTCACATCACCGCCGTGCAGCAGCGCAATGTGTCGCACAATGGCAAGTCCAAGCCCGGTGCCACCTGTTCCTCTGCTGCGCGCATCGTCAACACGATAGAAACGCTCAAACACTCGTCTTAGGTGTTCGGGTGCAATACCTGAGCCGTTATCAGCAACCGAGATCAACATTCGCCCGTCTTCTCGTGTCACTTCAATCTTGACAATCGAACCTTGCTTGCTGTACTTGACTGCATTATCAATCAGGTTTCCCACCGCCGAAACCAACTGGGCCCGATCACCAATCACCGACATATCAGGGTTATCTTCTACAACAATCATCACTGATTTGGCTAACGCAGCACTGCGCAGTCGTCCGACTGCTTCGTCTATCACTCGGGCCGTATGAATCGATTCACGCTTCGACAGGCCATCAAACTCAATCTTTGCTAAGTCAAGCAAGTCATTGACGGTTTCGTTTAGTCGTGTCACTTCGTTCAGGATGATTTCAGCAAGTCGAGCCGATTCAGACTCACCCATCTCTGCGATCAGATTTTCGGCCATCAGCGAAATTGCACCAATTGGTGTACGCAGTTCGTGGCTGATGTTGGCAACAAAGTCGGTGCGTACACGGTCGATCATCAATCGCTGAGTCACGTCTTCCACCACTGCTACCGCCCCGCCATCACCTAATGCAATGGTCGAAACTTCAATGGTGCGAATCACTGGGTCGCCAAACTCTAAATCGGTTTGCCCAACATTTCCTTTCAGAGCATCACGTAACACCGAATCAACACTGTCGATGAACAAAACATGGTCTTCAGACTGTGGGGTAAACATTGTGTCTACCTCAGCATTGCTCCACATGGTTGCACCATCTGCCGACATGATTACGACGCCAAGTGGCAGGGCCTCAACTGCAGCACTAATTCGTGTCAAAGATTGAAATTCTTCCTCAGAGAGCTGACGATCTGTCGATGCAGCGTCAGCATCTTTGCGCTTCAGCCAAGCCATTTCAGCCTCGCTTTGGTGGCAGGCAAATTTAATACGCCCTTAGCGTTACTTGCGACCATCCTTTTAAGTTATCGGGTTCACATTTGCAGTCCATATCGCGGAAAATTTGACCGTAGGAGACTCTCTAAATCAGTACCCACCCATTTTTTATCAACATGTTTTGATACTGGTATATGGTGACGGGAAAGCATTGGCGCTGCACTTGGGGTTTCTGCCCAGGCGGTGCACCGTAAATACTCACCCCATATCTAAAACCATCTGGCACCCGTTGAGTACCTTTGCCACATGACCAATCGCGACAATCTCAACGCCAAAGTGCGCGCGATTTTGGAAAAGGCCAACCACCCCAACACACCTCAAGCAGAAGCCGAAACCGCCCTTGCACTCGCCTTTCGCTTAATGCAGAAGTACGACATCGACGAAAGCTCGGTCAGCAAACGTTCTTTTGATAACGAAACCATCGTGACGAAAACATTTGTTATCACTGGCCCCTACCGGGTGCGGCGCGGCACATTGTTATGGAACATTGCGCAAGCAGTTTCGTGTCATTCATATCGCGACATGATGGAGCCAAACCCAACACAAGTGGTCATGGTGGCGTTCGGAACCGAAAGCGACCTCTTCTCTCTTGAAGCGCTGTACACGGCAGCCGATTTACTTGCGGTTCGCACCATCCCATCTGGCGATCGACGGTTTAAAACATCGTGGTGGCGTGGCTATTGCGAAGCCATTGGGGCAAAACTTGCAAAAGAGCATCAATCCATCGTGAAGGAATCGCCAGGTGTTGGTTTGGTGCTCGTCGAAAAGTCGGAGCGCGCGCGAAAGCACATGGTGCAGAACACGCCGCACTTGCACAGCAGCACCAGCAACTATCGCAGCGACCGCGATGCATTTGGGGCCGGGCATCGTGCAGGGCAACAGTTTTCTGGCGGACGAAACAGTGTTGGTTTTGGCGGGTATCAACTTGGCGCAGGAAACCGTGCATAACGCAGAAGCCACACGTGTGTATGCAGCCGAAGATGAACTCGAGCGCTCGTCACCAACACGCGCATTATCGATGAGCGAAGCCGCGCAATGGATCACCACCATTGCCGAAAACGAAGACTTAGACCCACCAGTGTTGATGCGTCAAAAGATGTCAAGTGATTTGCTTGGTCTTGCA
>LIAZ01000167.1 GCA_001438985.1 Acidimicrobium sp. BACL17 MAG-120823-bin42
TGGACCTAAATGCGGTGATCGATTTCAACGATTTGGTGAACCACCAGGACATCGCGGTTTCCGAGCGGGTTCAACGTGGGGCTGCCTCATCGGCCTTCAAACAGGCGTACCACACCGAAATGGAACAGTACGCCATGCAGTTCGTCAAGCAATACCGCGAAGACACCAAAACGAACTAGTTGTAACTACCAACTGCAAAGTCGGCTGACACACGATCTTCGAGTTGTGCAAGCGCTCGACCGAAGTTGTCCATATTGGCAATCCATTGATCCGCATGTTGCTTGGTGTGTGCAACGCTCATCGTGATGGACTCGCTCTTGCCCCATGGCGGCAAAAACACTCCACCATTAAATTGCTTCAAGAAGTGCAAGTGGCTAACTGCAGTGTTAAACGTGAGGAACTTGCGGTAGTTCGCCGCCACTTCTGCACTGAACACAACGCACACTTTAAAACCAAAGTGATACCCGTACGCAGGTTGGCCGTGGCTTTTCAAAACGTCAAGTGAGTTCTGCAAAATATATGAACCCACCGCATCTGCTTGTGCATATGCATCCGGAGTGAGAACTTCGCTGAGCATTGCTTTTGCCGAAGCCATAGTGAGCGGGTTGCCATTAAACGTTCCCACTTGGCTGTAGCGGCCTTCATCAATGAGCGCCATCACTTCATTCGTTCCGCCAATTGCGCCGCACGGAATTCCACCACCAAGAGCTTTCGCTAAACACACCAAGTCGGGAGTGACACCAAACAACTTCGTAGCCCCACCTGGATGAACAACAAGACCTGTTTTCACTTCATCAAATGCAAGTAGCGCACCATGCTTACGCGTGATATCACGAATGCCTTGAAGGAACCCGTCTTGCGGAACAATGATGCCTGCGTTCATCATCATCGGTTCCAAAATCATTCCAGCAATCAAACCCTCATGCTCTGCAAACACGCGCTCAAGCGCAACGAGGTCGTTGTACGGAACGATGCGCACTAAATCGGCGACAGCCTGAGGAACACCTTCGCCAGGAGTTAGCCAAGGGTTTTCTTGCGGACCAAGATCATCGGCAGATCGGAAAATTGAAACCAATACCGAATCGTGGTGACCGTTGTAGCTTCCTTCAATTTTGACAATCAGATCGCGACCAGTGAATTCACGCATCAAGTGAATGGCATCCATTGTCGACTCTGAGCCCGAATTGTTAAAGCGCCATTTTGGAAGCCCGAACCGCTGCACGAGCATCTCGGCAACATCGATCATGTCTGCCGAAGGCTGCGCAAAGTGTGTTCCCTGCGTGACACGTTGTTGCACCGCGCGAACAATCGCGGGGTTGCCATGCCCAGCAATATTGGCTCCATATCCGGCATGGAAGTCGATGAACTGATTGCCATCAACGTCCCAGAGGTACGCGCCATCGCCGCGATCTATCCAAATGGGCACGGGCCGCGAACTCGCCCAACTAGACGGAACTCCCCCAGGCACCGATTTAACAGCCCTGTTATGGAGCTCCTTCGACTTGTGCACCTTGCCGATCATGATCTGCTCTTCGATCGCGATCTGTTTGTCCAAGGTGGTCACGGTGACTAATGTTACACCTATGGAAAGACGCGATTTTCTCAAAACGCTCTTTGCAACTACCGGGGGAATCATTATTGGACCTTCGATACTTGCAGCGTGCGGTGGCACAACAACAAGTTCGTCAACAGGCCTCATCATCGGTACTCCCGATGCCCCGGTCACTCTCCCACTTGCAGGTGAACCAATTGCAGATGGACTCGCCAATGAAGGCGGCACCATTGAAATTTTAAACTGGGCTGACTACACCAACCCAGAAGTGATTGCCGATTTTGAAAAGGCATTTGGCGTCACAGTGAAGCAAAGCATCTACGACAACGAAGATGCCGCAATTGCCAAGTTGCGCAATGGAACATTAAAGCCAGACCTTATTATTGGCATGACTGACACCGCGCTAGCACGACTTATTGCAGCAGATCTTATTCAGCCGTTGAATCACTCCTACATTCCAAACAAAGCAAACTTGCTCACAGGTTTACAGAACCCGTACTACGACCTCGGCGCTCAATACACCATGGCGCAGTTCATTTACGGAAACGGAATTGGCTACCGCAGAGATCGCATTGATCCAACCGAGCTTGCTGCACAGGGCTACGACGCAATGTGGAACTCGGCATACAGCGGCAAGCTTGGCGTTACCGATTCATATCGTGACATCGTCAGCCTTGCGCTCTTCCAAGCCGGAGTCACCGATGTAAACACTGGTGATGCAGACATTCTTGCTGCAGCACAGGAAAACTTGATCCGCCTGCGCACCGAAACAAATCCGAAAATCGATGTGTTGAGCTACCAGGAACTACCTGCTGGCAACAGAGATATCGCCTACACCTGGTCTGGCGACATTCTGCTTGCTCCGTTCTATTTGCCAGAAGGAACAACGGCAGATGTACTTGGCTTCTGGTACCCAGAAGAAACCATTACCGCTAATGACTTCTTGTGCATTCCAAAAGCATCGGCAAAGCCAGTTGCTGCTCACCAATTCATTAACTACTTGCTCGACAACGATGTTGCTGTGAAG
>LIAZ01000168.1 GCA_001438985.1 Acidimicrobium sp. BACL17 MAG-120823-bin42
TGCTCTTTGAGATACTTGCCCACGCCCATGAGCGTGCCACTGGTTCCGAGACCAGCAACGAAGTGGGTTATTTCTGGAACATCACGCCAAATTTCTGGACCCGTGGTCTGGTAATGGGCACGCGGGTTTGCATCGTTTTGATACTGATGCATAAAGCACCACTCGGGGTGCTCGGCTGCAAGGGCTTCGGCGCGCCGCACCGCACCATTTGAGCCTTCTGGCCCTGGTGTCAAAATGATTTCTGCCCCAAACACTTCAAGCATTTGACGACGCTCGATCGACACACTGTCGGGCATCAAAATGGTGATTGGGTTGCCCTTCACACCTGCAATTGCTGCAAGCGCAATGCCCGTGTTGCCCGAAGATGGCTCCATAATTCGTTGCCCAGGCTTCAATTTGCCCTCGGCAATAGCCTGCTCAATCATCGACTTGGCAATGCGATCTTTTACCGATCCGAATGGGTTCTGGCTTTCCAGTTTGGCAATGAGTCGCACCCGAGGATTTGGGGACAGGTTGCTGACGTCCACCACCGGCGTATTGCCAATGAGGTCAAGCACACTTGCTTTTTGCATCATTTCAACTCCGGGGATTGTTGACTGCATAGGTCATAATTCTAACGATGTGCTGGTTACAACCCTCAGTTGTGTTGAATTATTTCCGTTTCTGAAATCACCCCATCAATAATGCGGAAATTGCGTGGTTCTGGCACACCGCGCTTCAGCGTGACGATCATGTAGTGCCAGCCCGGATCTGGGGCCTGTGCCACGTCGGTCGAGCTTGGGTATGCCTCTGTATGCGTATGACTATGCACCACACCCACAACATCAAATCCAGCGTCTTCAGCATTGCGCTCAATCACCAAATGTTGTTTTGGATTAATGGTGTACACCTTTGCCGAATGCGTGATGTTTTCACACGGATGAAACTCGACCACCTCACTTGAGGCGCTGCGACCAACCAACAATCCACATGCTTCTTCGGGATAGCACGAAATGGCATGCTCGCCGATCTGCTGCAACACCTGTGCTGTCACGGTCAGTGAGGTTTGGGTACTCATCGCAATTTCAGGCTACCCGTATGCTGAAACGAACGATATGAACGCACAACACAAGCAGAGCGAACGGGAGCACCTCGACCGAGTGGTTGCCAGTAATCGCAAGGCGCGGCACGACTACACCATTATTGATGTGGTCGAGGCCGGCATTGTGCTGCTCGGAAGCGAAGTGAAGAGTGTGCGCTCGGGGCAAGTGCAGTTGGCAGATGCCTATGCCCATGTGGTCAATGGCGAAATGTGGCTCGACGGCATTCATATTGCGTCATATGAATTCGCCCATGGCGTAGGTGCTCATGAGCCCATGCGCCGACGCAAACTGCTCCTCCATCGCGAACAGATCAGGCGAATGCAGGACCGGATCAACAAGGAGCGCCTGACCATCGTTCCGCTTGAAGTGCGGTTCAGCAAGGGCGAGTCAAGGTGGACATCGCGCTGGCCAAAGGCAGGCAAAAGGCCGATCGCCGGCAAGCAATTGCCAAAAAAGAGTCAGAACTCGAAATGCGTCGCGAGGCTGGCCGCCAGAAAAAGCAAGGCTGATACCCCAAGATCGTTGCGCAGGATTTCTGGACTATGTCAAAATTATGATATCGTCCACTTCGTGAGTCTCGCCTATGAAAGTTTGCTTCGATCCCATGGCCTGAGCGTTACTGCCCAGCGCCTGGCCTTGCTGCAAACCATCAGCGATCACCCGCACATCACTGCCGACCAGGCTGCTGAAGTTGCGCGTGAACAATTGGGCACGATCTCTCGCCAATCGGTGTATGACACGCTCAACACCCTTGTCGAAAAAGGATTAGCCCGACGCATTCAACCCATCGACTCTCCCGCATTGTTTGAAGACCGAGTTGGCGACAATCACCACCACTTGGTGTGCAGATCGTGCGGTTTAGTAACCGATGTGGATTGTGCAGTCGGCGCGCGCCCATGCCTTGAAGCATCAGACAACAACGGTTTCATTATTGATGAAGCCGACGTGACGTACTGGGGCGAATGCCCTGCATGTCAACAAGGCGCAACATCTCAAATTACATATCAAACCCGAAAGGAAAACCAATGACAGATACAACAAACGCTTGCCCATTCAGCGGCGGCGCAACAACAGCAAACGACATGGGACCAACAAACTCAACATGGTGGCCAAACCAGCTCAATGTGAAGGTACTGCATAACAACCCGACGGTTGGCGACCCGATGGATGCCGACTTTGATTATGCAAAAGAATTTGCATCGCTCGACCTTGATGCAGTGGTCAAGGATCTCACTGTATTGATGACCGATTCACAAGACTGGTGGCCAGCCGACTACGGCCATTACGGCCCGTTCTTTATTCGTATGACATGGCACGCTGCTGGTACATACCGAATTCAAGACGGACGAGGCGGCGGCGGAACCGGCATGCAACGCTTTGCACCACTTAACTCGTGGCCAGACAACGGCAACCTCGACAAAGCACGTCGCTTGTTGTGGCCCGTGAAGCAAAAGTACGGCAACAAGTTGTCGTGGGCAGACTT
>LIAZ01000169.1 GCA_001438985.1 Acidimicrobium sp. BACL17 MAG-120823-bin42
AACAAACTTGGCATCGGTTCCGTATTGCACCTCTACCGTGCCATCACCTGTGACATAGCTACTGGCATCACCCGTAATCGTTTTCTGAATTGCGAAACTGACCGACTCGTCGGACACATTTGTTGCTTTGCCAACAAACACCACTTGCGGCAGCGCTTGCGGAAAACAACCTTCAGGGATGGTTGTCGTTGCCTGCGGGTTAATCAGCGAAGTGGTCTGGGGAACACCAACGAGGTCGCCTTGTTCGTCGGGAATCTCATCGCCTGTTAGCGCAGAGTCGAGCGGCGGCGGCACGGTTGCAGAAACCGAAGCCCAACTGCCAACACCCAGTACCAGCGTGCCTGCGATGCAGACACGAAGTAACCGTTTGCGCATTAGCGACCGTTAAAGCGCGGCACGCGCTTTTCCAAAAATGCAGCCATTGCTTCGGCAGTGTCTTTGGTGCCAAAGTTCAGTGCCTGTGCTGCACCTTCGTCTTCAAGTGCTTGCTCGAGCGTGACGTTCATGGCGTTGTTCAACATGCGCTTTGATTGTGCCAATGCAATTGGTGGGCCTGCTGCCAACTTGGCTGCCCAGTTGTCGACAAATGCATCCAGTTCGGCATCTTGTTCAACATGGTTCACAAGTCCGATGCGCTCTGCTTCTTGTGCGCTAATGATGTCGCCAAATAATGCCAGTTCTTTTGCTTTGTGCAAACCAATGCGGCGTGGCAATACCCACGTTCCACCAAAGTCGAGCGACAGACCGCGCTTGGCAAAGATCTCGGCAAATCGGGCGGTGTCAGAACACACCACCAAGTCACACATCAGTGCCATGTTGCAACCAGCACCCACTGCAACGCCACGCACTTTGGCAATAGTTGGTTGCGGAATACGGGCAAGCGACATGGCTACGTCGGTGAGGTTACGCATGCTGGCAAGTGCGTGCGTGTTGGCACGGCGTGCACCCCCATCGCTTAGGTCGGCTCCGCTGCAAAACTCGCCACCTGCACCCGTCAAAACCATCACTCGATCGTCTGCGTTGTTCGCAATTTCCTTAAATGTGTCACGCAATTCATCCCACATGGTGCCATTGGCCGCATTCTTTTTTGCGGGCCGGTTCATGGTCACTGTCACAATGCCGTTTTCGCGAAAAACCTCAATTGTTTCCATATAAAGACGATACTTAGTAAATGGGTTTCAATCCGCATCGCAAGCGCGTGAAGCGCACGAGCGACTTCCTCATTGTGGGGTCGGCATTTGTGCTCATGATTGCCCTCGTGGTGTGGGCATTTTCGGGATAACAACCGTGTCGATGTGGGACGGCCTCTACGGCCAGGTTGAGGTGCGCCGCGTGCAACCCTATGACGCCAACAAGGTGTACATCTGCCCCGGTTGCAACCAAGACATTCCCGTTGGCATGGGCCACTACGTGTGCGTGCCAGCCGAAGCGGTGGACTTGCGGCGTCACTGGCATTACGCGTGCTGGGATAACCGTTTACCTAAAACGCGTTAGGCAGTACTTCAAGTTGTACGCCCGTGATGGTGGCAACATCAAACCGCGTGCTGCGAATGCGCGCATGCAACGCCGCATCATGTGCGCGCAGGTGCTCTACAAAATCAAACGTGGCGCGCCGCACCTTTACTTGTTTTGCTGGCGTCACGGCTTCGGCGGCAAAACCAAACGCATTGCTGGCTCGCGCTTTCACTTCGCACACCACCAACACCGTTCCATGTATCAATACCACATCTAGTTCGCCGCGCTTGCTGCGAAAGTTGCGCGCCACCACGGTGTAGCCATGTTGTTCGTACCAGCGAGCAACGTATTCTTCTGCCCATCTGCCGCGCGCATTGCGCCGCGCAGCAATACCACTACTTGCTGCTGGTGTTTCTACAGATCTTTTGGTGGAAGTTCTTCCACGTTGACGTCTTTGAAACTGAGCACTCGCACCTTCGGTACGAATCGGCTCTTGCGGTACATGTCCCACACCCATGCGTCTGACAACACCACTTCCACAATTGGGCGAGGGCCTTCGCTCAGCACCTTCACATCAACATTGTTGGCCAGATAAAACCGGCGATCAGTTTCGATTGCATAGCGAAACATGCTGACGACATCTTGATATTCCTGTGCAAGCTGGAGCTCGCGCTCAGCTTCGAAGTTTTCGAGATCGTCTGTGTTCAATGTGTGCGGTAGACGAAGAAAGTGGCGACTATTGGTCGTCGCGCTTTTCGCGAATCTTTGCCGACTTACCCTTGCGATCGCGCAAGTAGTTGAGCTTGGCACGACGCACATCGCCGCGCTTCACTACCTCAAGCTTGGCAACCGATGGGCTGTGCAATGGGAAGGTGCGCTCGACACCCACGCCGTACGACAACTTGCGCACGGTGTACGACTCGGCAATTCCTGAACCAGTGATGGCAACAATGTTTCCTTGGAACACCTGAATGCGCTCCTTGCCACCTTCAACCACGCGTACGTGAACCTTTACTTCGTCGCCCGAATTAATTTTTGGAAGGTCTTCGCGCTTGTATTGGTTGTCAACAATGTCGGTGGTCTTCATGAGGAAA